>DIUD01000024.1 GCA_002428225.1 Roseovarius sp. UBA6167
CTCCGCGCGCGGCCTCTTACACCACCCGATGGGACACTGCCGATCCGGCCCTTCAACCCCCTCTGAAATGAAAATCGGTTGCTGCAATCTGGACTGTAATTTACTGAAAAATAGTTTGTCACGCTACACACATGCTAAATTTACAATGGGATTGACTTGTCGCAGGCTCCCTGCCTACAAATGAACGGTCGTTCAATAAACCTGACAAGGGACAAGGACGGGACGGGGAAAGAGAGGCACGATGTTCAACGCGGTGATGAGGTTCGATCTGGGCGAGGATGTAAACGCGTTGCGCGAGATGGTGCATCGCTGGGCGCAGGAGCGCGTCAAGCCGATGGCGGCGCAGATCGACCGCGACAACTCCTTTCCGCCCGAGCTCTGGCCCGAGCTGGGCGAACTGGGCCTTCTGGGCATCACCGTGCCCGAGGCATATGGCGGTGCCGGGATGGGCTATCTGGCCCATGTCATCGCGGTCGAGGAGATTGCGCGCGCCTCGGCCTCGGTCTCGCTCAGCTACGGGGCGCATTCCAATCTCTGCGTCAACCAGATCAAGCTCAACGGCTCGTCCGAGCAGAAGGCGAAATACCTGCCGGGGCTGGTCTCGGGCGCGCATGTCGGCGCGCTTGCCATGTCCGAGGTGGGGGCAGGCAGCGACGTGGTCTCGATGAGCCTGCGCGCCGAGCGGCGCAACGATCACTACCGGCTCAACGGCAACAAATACTGGATCACCAACGGGCCGGATGCCGATACGCTCGTGGTCTATGCCAAGACCGACCCGGAGGCGGGAAGCCGGGGCATCACGGCGTTCCTGATCGAGAAGACGATGAAGGGTTTCTCGACCTCGCCGCATTTCGACAAGCTGGGGATGCGCGGCTCCAACACCGCCGAGCTGGTCTTCGAGGATGTCGAGGTGCCGTTCGGGAATGTGCTGGGCGAGGAGGGGCGCGGCGTGCGCGTGCTCATGTCCGGCCTTGATTATGAGCGCGTTGTGCTGGCGGGGATCGGGCTTGGCATCATGGCGGCCTGCCTGGACGAGGTCATGCCCTATGTCTCGACCCGCAAGCAGTTTGGTCAGCCGATCGGGTCATTCCAGCTGATGCAGGGAAAGATCGCCGACATGTACACGGCACTGAATTCGGCGCGCGCCTATGTCTATGAGGTGGCCCGCGCCTGCGACCGGGGCGAGGTCACGCGGGCCGACGCCGCAGCCTGTTGTCTCTATGCCAGTGAACAGGCCATGGTGCAGGCGCATCAGGCGGTGCAGGCCATGGGCGGCGCGGGGTTCCTGAACGACGCGCCGGTGGCGCGGATTTTCCGCGACGCCAAGCTGATGGAGATCGGCGCGGGCACGTCGGAGATCCGCCGGATGCTGGTGGGCCGCGAGATGATGACGGCGATGGCATGAAGGGGCGTGTTGCCGGTGTGATGTCAGTGCTCTTGCCGATCACGGCGCAAGAGCAGGGGTCTGACATCGCGCCGGTCGGGATCGGCCAGTTCGCCTGTCAGGGCATGGCGCGCGCGGGGGCGGCACGGGCAACCCGCGGGAATGAGCCGTGTCACCCGTGAGAATGTCTCGCATGAAGAAAGGGCCGGCACTATGACCGGCCCCACGGCTCTGTTCCTGGAATGGGAGAGATCAGAACTTCATCACATAGGCGATGTTGAACACCCAGGGGTCGATCTTGACCTTGCCGATATCGGCGCCGCCGACCTTCACATCGGTTTCGATGTCGATGTAACGGATGTCGGCACGCAGGGCCGCGCGTTCGGTGATCGCGTAGTCGAGCCCGGCATGAAGCGCGAGGCCCCAGCTGTCGTCGAGATTGACACTCGTGCCCGCGAGCGCGCCCTTGCCGTCCTCATCGAAGAAATAGGTGTAGTTGATGCCTGCGCCGATGAAGGGGGTGACCTTGCTTGCATTCACGAAGTAATATTGCAGCGAGAGGGTGGGCGGCAAGTGCTTGACCTCGGCGACAGTGCCGGCGCCCTGCAGGTTCACGTCATGCTGGAAGGGCCAGGCGGCCAGAAGCTCGACGCCGATGCGGTCTGCGATGAAATATTCCACCGTGACCGTCGGGCGCAGGTTGCCATCGACGTCGATGCGTCCTGCGGCGGTGTTGGAGTTCTGGGTCGGTTCGACCCAGCCGAGGCCGAGGCCGACGAGGAAATCGCCCCTGGACTGCGCGAGCGCCGGGGCGGCTGTGCTGGCCATAAGGGCCGCAAGGGTGAGGGCTGTGATGTGTTTCATGGTCTTTCCACCTTGATTGTGACGCCGCCGGGTATGGGGCGTTTCGCGTCGGATCACTTTGACGTGAATCAAATTCGGGGCACGGTGCTGCCCCGCGACAAAATTGCAACAGGATCGGTTGGAGAGGAGCGACAGCCATGCGTCTGAAATCATCGGCCCTGCCGTCGTCGGAGGGATTCGCCGCCAATCGCGCGGCGCATCTCGAGGCGTTGCGCGAGATTGCGGAGGCGGCAGAACTGGCCGCCGAGGGTGGCGGCGCGAGGGCGCGGGAGCGGCATCTGTCGCGCGGCAAGATGCTCCCGCGCGAGCGGGTGGCGGGGCTTCTCGATCCCGGCAGCCCGTTTCTGGAGGTGGGAGCGACGGCGTCTCACGGCCTTTATGACGGGGCTGCCCCCTGCGCCGGCGTGATTGCGGGTGTGGGCCGTGTGATGGGGCGCGACTGCATGGTGCTGTGCAACGACGCCACCGTGAAGGG
>DIUD01000057.1 GCA_002428225.1 Roseovarius sp. UBA6167
CGAGCCATTCGGCATTGTCGAGCATGAGCGCGCCGTCCGCCTTGTAGGAAAGGTAGCGCGCGAAAACGCGCTTCATGCCGGCGATGTTCGCGTCGATCTCGGCCGGACTTAGGAGCGGGCGTTCATCCGAACGGAACGACGGATCGCCCACCTTGGTCGTGCCCCCGCCCATCAGCGTGATCGGGCGATGCCCGCATTTCTGCAACCATCGCAGCATCATGATGTTGAGAAGATGCCCGACATGAAGCGATTTCGCCGTCGCGTCATAGCCGATATAGGCCGTCACCGTGCCCGCGCGCAGCGCCGCGTCGAGCGCCTCGAGATCGGTGCAATCGGCGAGATAGCCGCGCGCCTGCATGACATGCAGGAAATCCGATTTCGGGCGATAGGTCATGGTGCTTGTCCTGTCTGCGATTGCGCGGCATGTATAGGCAGTCGTGGGGCGAAGGAAAAGGCCATGTTGAAGGCGGGGCGAGTTTGGGCCTTGGGCGCGATGTCGGGCACCTCGCTGGACGGGGTGGACGCGGCCATGATCGAGACCGACGGCCACGAGATCTTCGGCTTTGGCCCGAGCGCCTATCGGCCCTATTCGGCGCAGGAGGCGGCGGTGCTGCACGCCGCGCGCGGGCATTGGCCCGGCACGCCGGAGGTGGCCCGCGCGGCGGCTGTGGTCGAGGCCGCGCATATCGAGGTGCTGCGCGCCATGACGGGCGCGGCCCTTGTCGGGTTTCACGGCCAGACCCTGGCGCATGAGCCGGGCGGGCGCGGCACCCATCAGGCCGGNNGGCCTGCCGGTGGTGTGGGATTTCCGCAGCACCGACGTGCGGCTGGGGGGCGAGGGCGCGCCGCTCGCGCCGTTTTACCATTTCGCCTGCGCGCGGTGGATCGGCGCCACGCGGCCCTTGGCCTTTCTCAATCTGGGCGGGGTGGGCAACCTGACATGGCTGGACCCGCGCAAGACCCGGCCCGAGGAGGCGGGCGCGCTGCTGGCGTTCGACACCGGGCCGGCCAATGCGCCGCTCGACGACCTGCTGCGCGCGCGACGGGGCGCGGCGTTTGACCGCGACGGCGCGCTGGCGCGGCGGGGCCGGGTGGCGCAAAGGGTGCTGGATTGCTTCCTGGACGCGCCGTATTTCGCGCGGATGCCGCCCAAATCGCTTGACCGAGACGCATTTGCCGGGATGATCGCGCAGGTGGGCGAGCTGAGCGACGCGGATGCGGCGGCGACGCTGACGGCGATGGCGGCCTCGGCGGTGCGGCGCGGCATGGCGCATTGCCCCGTGCCGCCCGAGCGGGTGCTGGTCTGCGGCGGCGGGCGCAGGAACCCGGCGATGATGGCGATGCTGGCGGCGGCGCTGGATTGTCCGGTGATGCCGGTCGAGGATGCGGGGCTTGACGGTGACATGCTGGAGGCGCAGGCATTCGCCTATCTCGCGGTGCGCGTGGCGCGGGGGTTGCCCACCTCGTGCCCCGGCACGACGGGGGTGCGGGCGGCGGTGTCGGGCGGGGTGCTGAGCCACCCCATGAAGAAGGAAGGGACATGAGCAATACCGGAAAGACCCCCGCGACCATCGCGGCGCAGGCGGCGGGGGCGATGGATGCGGCAACGGGCGGCGCGGTGCCGGGGATCAGCCTAGCCACAACCTATCTGCGGGACGAGGATTACGGGCTGATGCGCCCCGGCAATGTCTATGGGCGCGATCACAACGAGACCGTGCGGCAGGCCGAAGAGGTGATCCGGCAGCTTGAGGGCGCGGCGGCGAGCCTGCTGTTTCCCTCCGGCATGGCGGCGGTGGCGGCGGTGTTCCGGGCGCTGCCCTCGGGCGCAAGGGTGGTGATGCAGACCGGCATCTACTGGGGCACGCTGAAATGGGTGCGCGAGTATTGCGTGCGCCGCGCGATCCTGCTCGACGAGGTGGAGGCGAGCGACGCGGGCGCGCTCGCACAGGCGTGCCGGTCCTCGGCGGATATGGTCTGGATCGAGACGCCGTCGAACCCGTGGCTGCGCACCGTCGATATCACGGCGGCGGCGGGCATGGCGCACAAGGCGGGCGCGGTTCTGGTGGTCGATGGCACGGCGGCGACGCCGGTGCTGACGCGCGCGCTGGATCTGGGGGCGGATATCTCGATGCATTCGGCGACGAAGGCATTGAACGGTCATTCGGACGTGCTTGCAGGCGTGCTGTCGTGCCGCGAGCCGGGCTTGCCCATGTGGCGGGAAATCGCGGTGGACCGGCACGATGCGGGGGCCATTCTCGGGCCGTTCGAGGCGTGGCTGCTGATGCGGGGGATGCGGACATTGCCCTTGCGGGTAGAGCGGATGTGCTCAAGCGCGATGGCGCTGGCGCGGTGGCTGGCGGCGCATGAGGGCGTCGCGGCGGTGCTCTATCCGGGGCTGGCGGGCCATGACGGCCACGCGGTAGCGGCGCGGCAGATGAAGGGGGGGTATGGCTATCTGCTGTCGTTCCTGGTCAGGGGCGACCGGGCGCGCGCGCTCGACGTGGTGGGGCGGCTGCGGCTGTTCCAGCGGGCGACCTCGCTGGGCGGGGTGGAGAGCCTGGTGGAGCATCGCCACACCATCGAGCCCGATACGGGGATACCGGAAAACCTGATCCGCCTCTCGGTCGGGATCGAGGATGCGGACGATCTGCGGGCGGACCTGGCACAGGCGCTGGCGCCGTAGGGGGCACGCCTCTCGCGCCTGCGGCTCAGTCCGCAACCGCATCCAGCCAGCGCCGACATGCGGCATCGACCGCGCGGTGCAGCAGCAACGTCAACAGCGCCAGCACGAACAGCGCGGCGAACATGAGGTCGATCCGCGCGCGCCCGTTGGCCAGAAGCATCAGGTAGCCAAGCCCTTTCGAGGCCCCCACCCATTCGCCGATGATCGCGCCGATCGGCGCATAGACCGCCGCCAGCCGCAGCCCCGAGGCAAGGCCGGGCAGCGCAGCCGGCACACGGATGAGCCACATCAGCCGCACAGGCGAAGCCCCCATCACGCGGCCCAGGTCGATCAGCGGCTGCGGTGTGCGCATGAGCGCGTCGAAAAAGGCCGACGTGACCGGAAAATAGATGATGAGCAACGCCATGGCGATCTTGGACGCGAGACCATAGCCCAGCCACAGCGTGAGGATCGGCGCGAGCGCAAAGACCGGGATCGCCTGTGAAAAGACCATCATCGGTCGGATCAGACGGCGCGCCACGGGCGAGGCGGCAAGGCCAATCGCCGTGACCCCGCCGAGCGCCGCGCCAAGCGCCAGCCCGATCAGCACCTCCGCGGCGGTGATGGCCGCGTGTTCGGCGATGAGCGCGCGGCTCGTCCAGAGGGCTTCGGCCACGCGGACCGGCCCCGGCAGGATGAAGGGCGGCAGACCCGCCAGCACCACCAGCGCCTGCCACAGCCCAAGCGCGAGCCCGGCAGAGGCAGCGACGGCAAGGGCGCGGCTCATGGCGCGGCCCCGGGCGCGCGCAGCCGCGCAAGCAGGCGGCCCTGCACGGCCAGCGTTTCCATGTCCTCGACGGCGCGCGGCACCATCGCGCGCGGCGGTGTCACGCTCTCCAGTCCGGTTTCCGTCAGGATGTGGATGGCGTGACCCATGCGCGCCGCCTCGCCGGGATCGTGCGTCACCATCAGCACCGTGCGCCCCGCAAGATGCTCGGCCGCCAGATCCTGCATCTGCGCGCGCGTGCCCGCGTCAAGCGCCGAGAACGGCTCGTCCAGAAGGACAACGGGGCGATCCTCCATCAGCGTGCGCGCAAGCGCCACGCGCTGGCGCTGCCCGCCCGAAAGGGCGCGGGGGCGCTTGCCGGCATGCGCGGAAAGGCCCATCCGCTCAAGGATCGCGCGGGCGCGGGGCAGGTCGGGCGTCTGCCCGCGCAACCGCGCCCCGAGCGCCACGTTGCCCAGCACATCGCGCCACGGCAACAGGTCCGCCCCCTGCGCCATGAGCGCGATGCGCCCCGCAAGCGGCAGGCCGTCCGAGGCCAGGATGCGGCCCTCGAACCGCGTCACCTCGTCAAGCCCCGCGACAAGGCGCAACAGCGTCGTCTTGCCCACGCCCGAAGGCCCGAGCAGACAGGTGATCCGCCCACCCGCGATCTCCAGGCGCAACGGACCAAAGAGCCGATCGGCGCCGATATGGGCGGTGCCGTCAATGACAAGCGCGGGTGCGGCGGACATGGGGCGGTCCTTGTCTGGGGGATGGTCCCCCGGCGGATAGGCGCGGTCTAGCATCGCGGTTGCGCCCCGGCAAGTTATCCGGGCCGCGTTGAAGCTTTGTTAAAGAAGGCTTGCGATACTGTGCGCGGACGGGCGTGGAGAGGGATATGAACGGGCTGATCAATCGGGCGCTCCAATGGCTGGTGCGCGACTCCTACGGCGAGGCGCTCTGGCGCGGGCTGGTCGAGGCGCTGGCGCTCGGCGAGGCGGCGTTCGAGCCGTTGATGCCCTGCGAGCCGGAAGTGACCGACCGGCTGTTGTCGGCGCTCGCAGGGCGGATCGGGCGCGCGCCCGAGGAAATCCTGGAGGATCTGGGCACCTATCTCGTATCCCAGCCGCGCACCGAGGCGGCGCGCCGGCTGTTGCGCTTCGGCGGCGTGGATTTCGTCGATTTCCTCTACTCGCTGGAAGATCTGCCGGATCGCGCGCGCATGGCCATGCCGGATTTCACCCTGCCCGAAATACGGCTTCATCCCGGCGCCGCCGGGCTTTACCGGATCGAGTTGGGGACCTGTCCGCAGGCCGGGCTGCGGCTCGGGCCGGTGCTGGTGGGCCTGCTGCGGGCGATGGCGGATGATTATGGCGCGCTGGTGCTGCTGGATCATCGCGGCGCGGACAGCCGGGGCGAGGTGATCGAGGTGCGGCTGCTCGATGCCGCCTTTGCCGACGGGCGCGCCTTCGATCTCGGCGCGGGGCCGGTCGCGCGATGAGCGCGGTCGCGGCCCTCGGCGCGATCCTCGCGCGGCTTTGCCCGATGTTCGTCCTTGTCGGGCCGAGCGGGCATGTGCTGGCGTCGGGGCCGACGCTGGCGCGGATCCTGGCCCCACGCGAGATCGAAGGCGCACCGTTCCTGGAGATGTTCGAGGTGCTCAGGCCGGGGCCGGTCGATGACATGGCCGGGCTGGCCGCGCTCGAGGGGGCCCGGCTGCGGCTGCGGTTGCGCGCGGGGCGCCCTCTCGCGCTCAAGGGGATGGTGTGCCGCCTGTCCGGGGACGGATCGCTCGGACCTGCGGGTGGGGTCGTCGTCAACCTGTCCTTCGGCATTTCAGTGCTCGAGGCGGTGCGCGAATATTCCCTGACGGGGGCGGATTTCGCGGTGACCGATCCGACGACGGAAATGCTCTATCTGCTCGAGGCCAAGAGCGTGGCCATGGAGGAATCGCGCCGTCTCAACCGCCGGCTGGAGGGGGCCCGGCGCGCCGCGCAGGAGCAGGCACTCACCGATCCGCTCACCGGACTGCGCAACCGCCGCGCGTTCGATCTCGCGCTCGCAGGTCTTCTGCACGCCGGCAATGCCTTCGCGCTCCTGCATCTCGACCTCGATTTCTTCAAGCAGGTAAACGACACGCATGGCCATGCGGCGGGCGACCTGGTGCTGCGCGTGGCGGCGCAACGGATGCGCGCGGCCGTCCGCGAGGACGACATCGTCGCGCGGGTGGGCGGGGATGAGTTTGCACTGCTTCTACCGGGTGTCAACGACATGGCCGCCTCGCGCCTCATTGCGCAAAGGCTGATTTCAACGATCGAGGAACCGGTGAGCGACGGCGCGCGAAGCTATCGCGTCTCGGCCAGCGTCGGCGGCACCCTGAACCGCCAGCGAGAACGTAACAGCGCAGAGGCACTTCTCGCCGTGGCCGATCGCGCGCTTTACACCGCCAAAGAGACAGGCCGGGGGCGTTCTGTCGTCGAGACGGCACCGAGGCCCGCCCCCCCGGCACCTTCCGGGCATGACGGCCAGGGGGCGGCAATGCGTTCCAGATAGGACCAGACATCGCGCGCCTTGCCCGCATCGGGCAGCTTGTAGGCCATCATGCCGCGGGCGGTGGGATCGTCCAGATAATCCCGAAGAAACCCGGCACGCTGCCCGCAGGCCGCCCGATTACCCCCTGGAGATTGGGGCCGGTCCGACCGCCCCGCACGACGAACCGCCCGTTCCGGTCGATCACCGAGTGACAGGCGCGACAATCCCCGAACGGCACCGCGCCACGATCGGGATCCGCCCGACCGGAAGGGGCGCCAGGCAAGGCCGGCCGGCTCAGCCCTCGAGCGCGCGGCGCAAAAGCTCCAGATCGTCGGCAATCTCGGCATCCTTGCTGCGCAACTCGCCTATGCGGCGCACCCCGTGCATCACGGTGGTATGATCGCGTCCGCCGAAACTGCGCCCGATTTCGGGAAGCGAGCGCGAGGTGAGCTGCTTGCACAGATACATCGCCACCTGACGCGGGCGCGCATAACAGCGTGTGCGTTTCGGGCCGACCATGTCGGAAAGGCGGATATTGTAGTGATCGGCCACCTTGCGCTTGATCTCCTCGATCGAGACCTTGCGCTCGAAGCTGCGCAGCATGTCGGCAAGGCAATCCTGCGTCAGATCCTGCGTGATCGGCTTGCCCACCAGTGAGGCAAAGGCGAAAAGCCGCGTCAGCGCCCCTTCGAGCACGCGCACGTTGGTGTTGATGCGATGCGCGAGAAATTCCAGAACGCCCGGCTCGATCTCCAGATCGGGATGCTGCAAGCTGTGATGCTCGACCCGCGTCTGAAGGATCCCAAGGCGCAATTCGTAATCGGTCGGGTGCAGATCCACCACGAGGCCGCATTGCAGCCGCGACTTGATCCGGTCCTCCAGCCTGGCGATGTCGCCGGGCGCACATTCGGCGGAAATCACGATCTGCTTGTTCTGGTCCACCAGCGCGTTGAAGGTGTGAAAGAATTCCTCCTGCGTGCTGTCCTTGCCGGCGATGAACTGCACATCATCGACCATCAGCACATCGACCGAGCGGAACATCTGCTTGAAATCCATGATCTTGCGATCGCGCAGCGCCTGCACGAAGCGATACATGAACTGCTCTGCCGAGAGGTAGAGAATGTTCATTCCGGGCCGTTTCTCGACAAGCTCCCAGGCGATGGCCTGCATGAGATGCGTCTTGCCCAGGCCCACACCGCCATAAAGAAAGAGCGGATTGAACGTGGCCGCGCCGCCCTCGGCCACCCGGCGCGCGGCGGCATGGCCAAGGTGGTTCGGCTTTCCCACCACGAAACTGTCGAAACGAAAACGCTCGTCAAGCGGGGCGGAGTGGAGCGGGTTGTCGCTGCGCGCGGGATCGTGCGCGGCAGATGCCTGCCGGGGCCGGCTCCGGGAACTGGCGGTCACGCGAAAATCGATCTTGCGCACCCTGGGATCGGCCCGCGCGATCTGATAGAGGATCAACTCTCCATAATGTTGCGACACATAATTGCCGAGAAACGTCGTCGGCACCGCGAAGGTAGCCACCCCATCAACCACGTCCGCGAATTCAAGCGGCTCGATCCAGTTTCGAAAGTTGTTCGGCCCCACAGTCTGACAGATCCGCTGTTTCAACTCGCCCCATTGTTCCGATATCATCTCTGTCATTCCGCTACTGTGTTGCGACGTCCGCAGCCAGGGGCCACCGACACCAGATCCCGTTTTGGCGTCTCACGAAGAGGGGGCATGACACAGTTACACCCTTGACAAGACGCCAGGGCCGGAACCTGTCTGCCTTCACGAGCATTCCAGGAAAACCCCACACGACCAGCCCTTCCCAAGGTGGCCGGTGCCCCCTTTCCCTGAAATGCGTGCCAGACAGAACCACTGCGGCTATGCCGTTTTTCAAGCGACCGGTCACATGTCGGATCCCGATGCGCCGCGGCCTGTCCCCCCAAGCGTGAATCGCGTGCTCGAAACTAGCAATGCCGGGCGCGTTCCGACAACTCATCAATGCGCTTGACAGGGGCGGCAACGAAAAAGAATCTCTCGCTTGCGCAGCGAGGCATCAATGAAAAAAGGCACCGCGCGGCGACGGTGCCTTTTGCGTCAACGGGTTGGCCCGAACTCAGCCGAGCGCCTTCACCCGCGCGGACAGACGCGACATCTTGCGCGCCGCGGTGTTCTTGTGGAACACGCCCTTGGTCACGCCGCGCATCAATTCGGGCTGTGCCGCGCGCAGGGCGGCGGCCGCGGCCTCCTTGTCGCCCGAGGCGATGGCCTCTTCGACCTTGCGCAGGAAAGTGCGGATGCGCGAACGACGCGCCTTGTTGATGGCAAAGCGCTTTTCGCTCTGGCGGGCGCGCTTCGCGGATTGGGGCGTATTGGCCATGGATGTCGAGCCTTTCTAGGGTCTTGCATATACGTTGAACACGGATACCCGACCCCGCCCCATGTCGGGGCGTCAGCTCTTGCCTGGAAAGCGGGCATCACGCGCATGTCTGGCGGGCCGTATAGCCGAATCACCGGCAAATGCAAGCCCCCCTGGGGCGCGCGTCACTCTCCCAGCTTTGCATGAACCTCGTCGAGATCGATCTCGCCCGTGGGCATCTTGTTGGCGGGGTTCTCGAAATCGTATTTGAACAGCTCGAAATCGCTTTTGTATATCTCATAGACTAGGTGCTTCGACAGATCGTCGAAATAGTCCTCGACGGGATGGGCGCGTTTCGGCCCGTGACCTTCGGATTCGTTGAAACGGGGGATCTTGGCAAGATCGACCTTGTGGCGGGTGTCGATGGCATCGAGCACCTCGCCCATGCCCTCGTCGAATCTCTCGGTCCAGATCACCTTGTCGTAGCGCCCGCCATTGACGATGAAGGTCGAGACATGGCCCGACATGGCCGACCAGTGGATATCGGGCTCCATCGGGCGTTTCCAGCGGATCGTGTCACGGGCAAACAGCAGAAAGCGGCGAAAGCTCCTGATCTGGTCGAACTCGCCCCTGCCGTCGTCGCCACCGACCTCGATGCCGTATTTCTGGATCAGCATTGGCACCAGCTTGCCGCGATAGCGTTTGCCGTTGCGCTGGATGCCGCAGATCTTGTCGAAGAAGGACGAGAGAATCCGCGCGTAAGGGTTGCGCACGCAGGTGAAGGCATAGCTGGCATGGGCGCGCACATTGGCCGAGATCACCCTCTGGCTGTCCTCCATCGCCCATTTGTGCAGCCCCGACGTCGCATCATGGATGTCGCCGTCGAAGAATTCGCCGTGATCGGTGTAATACATGATCTGCCCGATGGTGGAGCAGGCGCATTTCGGAACCACGCGGTAAACCACGCTCTCGCTTTCGGTCATCCACGTTCCGGGAAAACCCATCCGCCTGCCTCCGACCACCTCTTGACCGCATTTCGTCGATTTTACCCTGTCTAACCCTTTCAAATAATCAAAGAAAGTGTGTTTATCAAGCTGGCCTCGACCGCTAAGGATAAAAACAATCACCAGGCAAACAGGCAACCCGTTTCCAGCATGGCCAAAATCGCCTTCATCCTGCTCTGTCACAAGGAGCCCGAGGCCATCGTCCGTCAGGCCCGGATGCTGACCGAGGCGGGCGATTGCGTCGCCATCCATTTCGACGCCAATGCCGGCCCCGAAGGCTTCGCGCAGATCCGCGCGGAACTGGCAGACAACCCCGGCGTGGTCTTTGCGAGGCGGGTCAAATGCGGTTGGGGCGAATGGTCACTGGTCCGGGCCACGCTTTACGCCATCGAGGCCGCGCTCGACGCCTTTCCGCGGG
This sequence comes from Roseovarius sp. UBA6167, assembly GCA_002428225.1. Classification (GTDB taxonomy): domain Bacteria; phylum Pseudomonadota; class Alphaproteobacteria; order Rhodobacterales; family Rhodobacteraceae; genus Roseovarius. The sequence goes on from DIUD01000057.1 coordinate 9,733, forward strand.
CCACGCATTTCTACTTGCTCTCGGGCGATTGCGCGCCGATCAAGTCTGCCCGCTTTGCCCATGAGTTTCTCGACAGGCGCGATGTCGATTACATCGAGAGCTTCGACTTTTTCGAAAGCAACTGGATCAAGACCGGCATGAAGGAAGAGCGGCTCATCTACCGCCATTTCTTCAACGAGCGCACGCAGAATTGGCGGTTCCACACCTCGCTCGAGATCCAGAAACGTCTCGGCCTCTCCCGTGAGACCCCCCATGACCTGAAGGTGCAGATCGGCAGCCAGTGGTGGTGCCTGCGCCGCCGCACGGTGGAATGGATCGTCGATTTCACCCGCAAGCGCCGCGACGTGATGCGGTTCTTTCGCACGACCTGGATTCCCGACGAGACCTTCTTTCAGACGCTGGTGCGCCATCTCGTGCCCGCAGCCGAGATCGAGACGCGCACGCTGACCTTTCTGATGTTCACCGATTACGGATTGCCGGTGACATTCCACAACGATCACTACGACATGCTGCTCGGTCAGGATTACCTGTTCGCGCGCAAGATCAGCCCCGAGGCGCATGAGATCAAGCGCCGGCTAGGCGCGCTCTATAACAACGCCGACGCGACGTTCAACATCTCGAACGAGGGACGGAACCTGTTCGGCTTTCTCACCGCGCGCGGGCGCGAGGGACGCCGCTTTGCCCGCCGCTTCTGGGAGGTCGAGGGCACGCTGGGCCGCGAGCGCGAATTGATGATCGTGGTGTGCAAGAAATGGCATGTCGCCAAGCGGCTCCTGGCGCGGATCGCAGAGGTGACGGGCCTGCCCACCGTCGAATATCTCTTCAATGAAGAATCGACCGCCCTGCCCGATCTGGGCGGGCTTGAGGCGACGCTGACCAAACGCACCCGCCACCGGCGGGCGTTGATGCGGATGCTCTACGACCATTACGAAACCGACCGCCTTGTGATCTGCGTGGACCCGGGCAGCATGGATCTGTTGCAGGATTTCTGCGGCGACCGGGCAACGACCAGGCTGCTGGAGGTCGTGTGCACATTCACCGACGACTATCTCATCGGCCATGCCCGGCGCATTGGCCTGGCGGGCGAGCAAACCCGAAAGGAGACGCTCGCGGGCCTCATGCCCGCGATCCGGGGTGACATCGCCCATGAAAGCGACCGCATCCGCGATGCCGGGTTCGAGAACCACCTGATCCTTCGCGAGGGCGAGGGGCGCGATCGATCCGCCGATCTTCTGGCGTGGTTCCTTGCCATTCCGCCCGAAACGGCGCAGAACATCGCGCAGACAGACCATCTCTTTGCCGATTGAGGAATGCTCATGCCCTATATCTACGACAACCAGAACGTCTTCGCCAAAATCCTGCGTGGCGAGATCCCCAACAAGACCGTGCTGGAGACCGAGCACAGCCTCGCCTTCGAGGATATCCAGCCAAAGGCGCCGGTGCATGTGCTGGTGATCCCGAAGGGGCCCTATGTCAGCTTCGACCATTTCGCCCAGGAGGCGAGCGAGGTCGAGATCGTCGATTTCACCCGCGCGGTCGGCGAGGTCTGCCGCCTGACAGGTGTGCAGCCGGGCGACGGCGGTGAGGGGTTTCGCGCCGTTGCCAATACCGGCGTGCATGGTGTGCAGGAGGTTCCGCATTTTCACCTGCATATCCTTGGCGGGCGTGTGCTCGGGCTGATGCTCGGACCCGCGCGCGACTGAGCCGGGTCAGCCCCCCCGGATCAGCTCGTCCTCGTCATCGGCCGCCGACAGGCCGAGCGCGTCCAGCCCGTTCTCGAGGTGGTCCGACAGATGCGGCGTGCCGATGAGGTAATCGGCGCAGGGCGTCGTCGCCTCCTCATAGGCGGTGCGTTTGGCCTCCTCGATCTCTTCCGGCTCGAAACTGCCGCGCCCGATCCACATGACAGCGACAAGGCTCGCCTGTTCTTCCTCGGTCATGCGGTCGATGAAGGCGCGCAATTCCCCCTCGGCGCGGTCAAGCTCGCGCGCCATAAGCACGACCTGCGCAATCTTGTGAACGGTGATGTCAAGCATGGCGGTCCTCCCCTGGCACATCGTGCCACAGCTTTGCCCGCGCGCCGAGACCCTTTCCTTGATCTCACGCAAAAATCCCGAAGCCGGCCCCGTCCGGAAAAACCGTGACAGACAAGGCACGACGCCGGGGCAAGCTGCCCTGAAAGGCCGATTCGTCGCAGATGAGTTTGAACATCTGTTGCGCTGCCTCCCTCCTCGGGCGGTCTGACAGAGCCACCCTCAAACCGGCGGCAGGCTTACTCGCTCAGATCCGCGACCGCTTGTGACAGAAACGCCCGCAGCGAATCCGCGGCAGCAACGTAACGCGAGACCGGGCCTTCCAGGCCGGGGGCGACGCTTACGATCCGGGGGGCCATGAGGTAGATGGAAAGTGCAATCGCACAAGCGAAAACCACGAAAAGAAGCCCCGCACGAAAGCCGCCGATCGGGGACCTGGTCCAGATCTTGTCCGGCCAGACGGGGGAATTCGCGCCCGCACCTTCGGCGCCGCTCGCGCTGAGCGAGGAATTGATCGCGTCGATATCGGGCAAGGGGTCGCGCGGCGAGGGCGGGGCGCTCTGCGTGGGCGCGCGGGCCCCGGGGGAGGCCGGTTGCGCGGTGGGGCCGCGCGGTTGCTCGGCGACGGGGGGCATTTGCGGGTCGTGCGCGACGGCGTCAGGGGTGTGCCGCTCTTGATCGGCGGGCGCGGCAAATTGCCCGTCCCCCTCGGCGGCCCGCACCGCGCGTTCGCGCGCGGCCTCCTCGCGAAGGATCTCGATAACTCCGGGGTCGATCTGGCGTTGCGGGGCCGGCTCAGGCTCAGGCTCGGGCGCGGCGGGGGCGCGATCGGGGTGATGGTGAAACCAGTCGGTGTCGCAGTTGGAACATTGCACTTCGCGCCCTGGCGCAGGGACTTCCACCTCGGGCACCTCGTATTGCGCCCCGCAATTCGGACATGTCAGCCTCATCCCGCCCCCTGCCATCGGTTGCCGCCTTTCAGGCCGTGCCTGTGCGACCCGAATCTAATCACTTATTCGCCCATGGAAAAGGACAAAGCGAATCATGCCCGCAACGATTGCGCATGGATGGCCGCTGGGGCATGAAGGGGCGCGTTGGGCACGAAGGGCGGTGCGGTGATCGAGCTTGTATCTGTGGCCTGTTCCCCTGGCAGCGAGGAGTTGCCGGCAACGGCGCCGGCGGTCGCCGCCGAGCCGTTCGCCGCGCGCCGAACATTGGAGGAGATTCCATGAAATTCGCCGTGCAATGGATACGCTCGCTGGTTTTCGTCTGCCAGATGTATGTGATGCTCGCGGTGATCGGCATCGGCTTCCTGCCGTGGGCGGTGCTGAGCGCTCGCGGCGCGCGCGCCGCCTGCAAGAGCTATTGCCGCTGGGTGTGTTGGAGCGCCGGCTGGATGGTCGGGCTGCGCACCGAGGTGCGCGGCACACCGCCCACGCAAGAGGTGCTTGTCGCCGCCAAGCACCAGAGTTTTCTCGACATCCTGATGATCTTTGGCGCTGTGCCCGCGGGCAAGTTCATCATGAAACGCGAATTGATCTGGACGCCCGTCGTCGGCCAATACGGGCTGCGCATCGGCTGTGTGCCGGTGGACCGCGGCAAGCGCGGCGCGGCGATCAGGAAGATGGTGGCCGATGTTGCCAGGGGGCTTGCCCGGCCGGGGCAGCTCATCATCTACGCCCAGGGCACCCGCGTCGCGCCAGGGGTAAAGCGGCCCTACAAGATCGGCACCGCGGTGCTCTACGAGGAATTAGGCCAGCCTTGTGTGCCGGTGGCCACCAATGTCGGCGTGTTCTGGCCACGGCGGGGCATCTATCGCAGGCCGGGGGTGGCGGTGGTCGAATTCCTGCCCGAAATCGCGCCGGGGCTGGACAAGACAAGCTTCCTCGCGCGGCTCGAAGAGGAGGTCGAAACCGCCTCCGACCGCCTGATGCGCGAGGCGGGTTTCACCCTCTGAGCGACCGGGGCGCGCACCGGGGGGGCACGGGGCGCACGGGCCAGCGCCGCCCGGACCGCGCCGGTGAGCGGTTTCCAGTGAGCCACGACATCGGCCGTGGTGGACCCCCGCCGCAAGATCAGGGCAAACGAAAGCCCCCGGCGGCACATGCAACCGGGGGCGCCTCGCCAGTGCGGTCAGCCGCGAGCCGCAGCCATTCAAAGCCCGGTGGTGACGTCGATCGTATTGCCCTCTTCAAGCGTCACATAGGCCTTTTTCACATCCTTGCGACGACCGAGCATACCCCGGAACCGCTTGGACTTGCCCTTGGTGATGGTGGTGTTGACCGCCTTCACCTTGACGCCGAACAGCGTTTCGACCGCTTCCTTGATCTGCGGCTTGTTGGCCGCAATATCGACCTCAAAGACGATCGCCCCGTTTTCGGAAACCATGGTCGCCTTTTCGGTGATGACGGGCTTGCGGATCACATCGTAATGTTCAGGTTTCGCGCTCATTTCAGTCGAGCCTCCAGAGCTTCGACACCCGCCTTGGTGAGCACGAGCGTGTCACGCTTGAGGATGTCATAGACATTCGCGCCCATCGACGGCAGCACATCGAGCCCCTCGATATTGGCGGCGGCGCGGGCGAATTCGGCGTTGACCGCCGCCCCGTCGATAATGAGCGCACGCTTCCAGCCCAGATCACGGATCTGCTTGGCAAGGGTCTTGGTCTTGCCATCGCCCGACGCCGTGTCGATCACCACAAGCTCACCCGCGCGGGCCTTGGCCGAGAGCGCGTGCTTGAGGCCAAGCGCGCGCACCTTCTTGGGCAACTCATGCGCATGACTGCGCGGGGTCGGGCCCTTGTAGACGCCACCCTTGCGGAAGATCGGCGCGTTGCGGTCACCGTGGCGTGCGCCGCCGGTGCCCTTCTGGCGATAGATCTTCTTGGTCGAATAGCTGGTCTCGGACCGGGTCTTGACCTTGTGCGTGCCGGCCTGGCGCTTGTTGCGCTGCCAGCGGACGACGCGGTGCAGGATATCGGCCCGCGGCTCCAGGCCGAAGATGTCTTCGCCCAGATCGACCGAGCCGGCCGTCCCGCCGTCCAGCGTGATCACGTCGAGTTTCATTCCTCGCCTTCCTTCTTCTCGGCCTCGATTGCGGCCTCGGCCTGCTTGAGTGCGGTCTCCTCGGCGGCGGCGGCTTCCTCGGCCAGACGTTTGGCTTCGGCTTCGGCCTCGGCGGCGGCCTGCGCGGCGGCCTCCTCGGCGGCGCGTGCGGCCTCGTCAGCGGCAGATTTCAGCGCGGCGGGCAGGATCGCGTTCTCGGGGAACGGTTTCTTGACCGCATCCTTGATCGTGACCCAGCCACCCCTGGAGCCGGGCACCGCGCCCTTGACCATGATCAGGCCCCGGTCGGCATCGGTGCGGACAACCTGAAGATTCTGCGTGGTGACACGCGCCGCCCCCATGTGTCCGGCCATCTTCTTACCTTTGAACACCTTGCCCGGATCCTGACACTGACCCGTCGAGCCGTGCGAGCGGTGGCTGATCGAGACACCGTGGCTGGCCCGCAGACCGCCGAAATTGTGCCGCTTCATCGCCCCGGCAAAACCCTTGCCGATCGAGGTGCCAGACACGTCCACGAACTGCCCCGCGAAGTAATGATCGGCGGTGATCTCCTCGCCGACGGCGATGAGGTTCTCCGGCGCCACGCGGAATTCCGCGATCTTGCGCTTGGGCTCGACCTTGGCGGCGGCGAAATGGCCGCGCATGGCCTGCGTCGTACGCTTGGCCTTGGCGGTCCCGGCACCGAGTTGCACGGCCGTATAGCCGTCCTTCTCAGGGGTGCGCTGTGCCACCACCTGAAGCTTGTCCAATTGAAGAACGGTCACAGGAATCTGCTTTCCGTCCTCCATGAAAAGCCGGGTCATCCCGACCTTTTTCGCGATCACACCAGAGCGCAACATGACCTTGCCCTCCTCAAACCGAAATCTGCACGTCCACGCCGGCGGCGAGGTCGAGCTTCATCAGCGCGTCCACCGTCTGCGGGGTCGGATCGACGATGTCGAGAAGCCGCTTGTGGGTGCGGATCTCGAACTGGTCGCGGGATTTCTTGTCAACGTGGGGACCACGAAGAACGGTATATTTCTCGATCTTGTTCGGCAGCGGAATCGGTCCGCGCACCTGCGCGCCGGTCCGCTTGGCGGTGTTGACGATTTCCTGCGTGCTGGCATCCAGAACGCGGTAATCGAACGCCTTGAGCCGGATGCGAATGTTTTGGCCTTGCATTGTGGTAGCCTTTCGCGGCGTTGGAGTTGATAGGAGGAGGGCCGATCCATTCAGCCCCCCTCGTCGAACCCTGCCCCGGCCAGCGCCGGGGCCTGATAAGTGTCAGGCGAGGATTTTCGACACCACGCCGGCGCCGACGGTGCGGCCGCCTTGGCGGATGGCGAAGCGCAGCCCCTCATCCATCGCGATCGGCGCAAGCAGCTCAACGTCCATCGAGACGTTGTCGCCC
>DIUD01000011.1:0-60749 GCA_002428225.1 Roseovarius sp. UBA6167
CCGCGCATCCTGCACAGACCAACGAAGCGGATCTTGCGCTCGAGCAGTGTGCCGACGGAGGAGCGGTTGAACGACCCCGCGCCAGTTCCCGGCACATCGTGCTGGCCGGCCGACCCAGAAGCCGGCCGATCGCCCGTTGGCTGCTGCCGCGATCATGCTCGGCGAATATCACGCCCCGTTCCGCGCTCTGAGGTGCAGTGCCCCCCGCCTCGGCCCCTGTCACATCTCTCGCAGCCATGTGATTTGCCGCCGCAGGACGGCGCGATTAGCAAAATGCGACGGTCAATCCGCAACCGATGCAATACCGACGAGGAAAAACCGATGGACGGACGCCCCTGCCTCTCCCCGCGGGACCGGCTCGACGGTCTGGCGCTGCTGATCCTGCGGCTGGGGCTGGCGTGGTTCATGTTCCTCTGGGCCGCGCACAAGATCATCACGCCGGAACAATACCAAAGCCTCGCACGATATATAGACGGGGTCGATGTGAGCCTCGGCCAGGTCTATGCCATGGGCGCCGTGCAGATCGCGCTTTGCGCGCTCGTGGCTATTGGGGCGCTACGATATTTCAGCTACGGCAGCTTGCTCCTGATGCATTTCTTTACTGTTTCCCGCCGCTGGGAAGGGTTTTTCGATCCCTTCGCGCTCAACGATCGCGGCTTTCCGGTGAACCGCAATCAGGTGATCGACCTTGCGGTTCTGGGGGCCTTCATCGCGCTTGTGCTGCTGATCCGGCATGACCATTTCAGCATCGGCGGCTGGCGCGGCCGGGGGCGGTGGTGGATGTGAATATCTGACCGAATTGATGGCGCCGCCCCGGCGGAAAGAAGCTGCGGCGCAGAGCATCACACAGCAGCCTTGACGCGGGTGCCAGGGGCCGACGACCCCGAAACCATACCGCGCAAAAGCCACGAATCCGCATTGCGTCAGGCCGCGCGTGGCGCTATTGAGGCAGTCAAAGCGGGTATGGTGTAGTGGTAGCGCGCCGGCTTCCCAAGCCTGAAGTGCGGGTTCGATTCCCGCTACCCGCTCCAGAATTTCCGGACATCGCTGTCCTCTGCCGTCCTGCTCCGCCGAGCGTTCCGCGATCCGGGCGCGAAGGCCACAGTTGCGGATTTTCGGCGTCCACTCACCGCGTTTTGATTTTCGCTTCCGGGCGCTGACCGCTTTAATCATGGTCAAGGACGTTACAGAACCTCAGGAGGCCAACACAATGATTCGCCGTCGTTCCTTGCTCATCACCGGCCTCGCCGCGCTCGCTGCGCCGTCACTGATCGCGGTCCGGGCCAATGCCTTTGCGCTCGATCCCAGGTTCGTGCCGCAGGATGTGCGCTTTACCGAGGTCTACGGGCCGGGGCATCTTGTCGTCGTGCCGCGCGCGCATTTCCTCTATTTCGTCACCGCCCCCGGCGAGGCGCGCCGCTATGGCGTGGGCGTAGGGCGCGCGGGGCTGGAATTCAACGGCACCGCCGTCATCGGCGCCAAGAAGAAATGGCCGACATGGCGGCCCACCGACGAGATGATCGCCCGCGACCCCCGCGCTTATGCCAGGTTCATCGACAATGAATATGTGCAGCCCGGCGGGCCCGACAATCCGCTCGGCTCGCGGGCGCTCTATCTGTTCCAGAACGGGCGCGACACCTATTATCGCATCCACGGCACGAACGAGCCGCAATCCATCGGGCGCTCGGTTTCCAACGGCTGTATCCGCATGATCAACGAGCATGTGCAGGAGCTTTACGAGCGCGTTCCGGTCGGCACCGTCGTTACGGTGCTCTGATCGGGTGCCGCTGCGCACAATATCCCTTGCGTTTCGCGCCCGGCTGCCCCATAATACATTCGCTAACGTTAAAGCTATCGACTCTCTGTCCTCCTACGGCTCAGTCACTCGATCTAACTTGACGGGCCGGGCTGCCGCACTTACGCGGGCAGCAAATCTAGAGGAGTTCAGAGCAATGGCATCTGGCACCGTAAAATGGTTCAACACCACCAAGGGCTTCGGCTTTATCGCGCCTGATGGCGGCGGCAAGGACGTTTTCGTTCACATCTCCGCAGTCGAGCGCGCCGGCCTCACCGGCCTCGCCGACAATCAGAAGGTGAATTTCGACATCGAAGCAGGCCGCGATGGCCGCCAGTCGGCAAGCAACCTGACGCTGGCCTGAGTTTCGATCTGACATGCCGGATGCGGGCCCCTTGCGGGGCCCCTCAGACTTCTGACAAAGTCCTCGCCTTTGGCGGGGACTTTTGTTTCAATGGGTCATGTTGAAGAAATCGTCCCCCATTCAGACCGAACTCGAGATGGGGACACTCGAGAGCCTGCTCCCGGCCGATCATCTTTTGCGCAAGGTTGAAGCGGCGATTGATTTCCGCTTCATCCGTGATCTGACCGAGGGGCTGTACTGCCCCGACAACGGTCGCCCCCCGATCCCGTCCGAGGTGCTCTTCAAGGCGCTGTTCATCGGCTATCTGTTCGGTATCCGGTCCGAGCGGGAACTGATGCGCGAGATCGAAGTGAACCACTACCGGCTGACGCCGGTAGCATCGCGTTTAGAGCGTGTCGCGTTTAATCGGTTCTGTATCCTGCGGCTTTGAAGAAGTTGTCGCATTCCTCGTCGGTGAAGAGGTCGCAGACGTGACCAACTGTCTGCCATAGCTGGTCATATGTTCGCGCCGCCGCTTTTCTGATGAGCGCCTTGAGCTTCGAGAAGGCCATCTCGATCGGGTTCAGATCGGGGCTGTAGGGGTTGGAGGGATCAGAAAAGGCCCCGGTGAGACAGCGATGATTGCCGCTCAGTGAACGAGCAACACCAGCTATGAAGAAGCAGGTGGACGCCAGTTCCTACACCACTTCCCGGGACACTACCGAATCCGATCAAGACCGACATGCTCTAGCGCGAAAGCGGGGACCTCGTCGGGCTGTGCCCGGGTCGCGGGATCCTCGGGTCAGGCCCGAGGATGACGAAGGCACCGCGCTGCCGGGCCTCACTCATGGGCCCGCTCGCCGAAGATGGCCGAGCCGACCCTCACATGCGTCGCGCCCTGGGCGATGGCGCGCTCGAAATCTTCGCTCATGCCCATCGAGAGGCCCGACAGCCCGTTGCGCGCCGCGAGTTTCGCCAGAAGCGCGAAATGCAGGCTCGGCTCCTCGTCCACCGGCGGGATGCACATCAGGCCCCGAATCGGCAGGTCGAGCGCGCGGCAGTCGGCCACGAAGGCGTCGGTGTCGCCCGGTGCGATCCCGGCCTTCTGCGCCTCCTCGCCGGTATTCACCTGTATGAAGATATCGGGACAACCCCCGCGTTCCTGCGCCAGTCGCGCCAGCGTCTGCGCGAGTCTTGGCCTGTCAACCGAGTGAATCGCATCGAACATCGCCATGGCCTGCCGGGCCTTGTTGGTCTGCAACGGGCCGATGAGATGCAGCGAAATCCCCTGATAACGCGCCTGAAACGGCGGCCAGCGGCGCGCCGCTTCCTGCACGCGGTTCTCGCCAAAGACGCGGTGGCCCGCGTCAAGCACGGCCGCGACCCGCGCCTCGGGCTGCATTTTCGAGACGGCAATCAATGTCACGCTACCCGGCGCGCGCCCTGCCGCGACCTCGGCCTGCCTGATCCGCGCGGTGATATCGCTCAGCCCCACTCTCCCGCTCCTTCTTCTTTCGGATCCTGTCGCCTGAGTGCCACGCGCGGCGGGACACATGCAAGGCCACGCGCATCGGGCTTGCCCCGGTTGCGCAGCTTGGATAGTAGAGTGGAAACAATGCCGGACGGTGTCATGATCCACTCGCGCCTCAAGCTCTTCGTTCTGACCATGGCCTGCCTCGCCGCGCTCGCCGGGTGCAGCGCCTTTCGGAACGCCAAGCTCGATCCCGAGGCGTATCGCGTCAAGAGCGGGCGCGAAGCGCAACCCGACCCGGCCGACGGGTCCCTGCTCGATGCGTTCCGCGGGGGGCGGGAGACGGTCAAGGTCAACCGGTTCCTCTGGACCGCCACGCTCGACGTGCTCAACTTCCTGCCGATCGAGGCCGCCGATCCGTTTACCGGCGTGATCTCCACGGGCTACGGCGTTCCCCCCGGCGGTGGTCAGGCCTATCGCGCGACCGTGCTTATCAGCGATCCGGCGCTCGACGCGCGCTCGCTCAGGGTGGCGCTCCAGACGCAGCGTGGCCCTGTTGATGCCGCGACAACGCGCGCTGTCGAGGACGCGATCCTCAATCGTGCGCGCCAATTGCGGATTCAGGCAGCCGGGTTCTGATATCCGGCCCCGGCACCGAAAGGGCGCCTCACTCTCTCTCGCTTGCGAATCGGGTGGTTTCGCGGCAGGCCTCCCGCGGAGCGCACCACCGGTTCATGGGGCGTTGTTGATTATCCGGGATCAACCATATCGCCGCTCAGCCGCACATCGGGCGCGGCCTTGGCGCTCTCGAGATAGCCTCGATAGACGACCTGCGCATATCTTCCGTCCATGATCAGCGGATTCGACTGCACGAAACCGCTCACTTCGGTGACGGTGCGACGGTTGCGCCGTTCACGACCCTGCGTCACGACCAGCGGTTGCGTGTCACCAAAGGAGGCGACCGCCTCGAGCCGCGAGCGGCTGATGCCCTGACTGATGAGGAAATCGACAACCGCCCGCGCCCGGCGCAGCCCGAGCGCCTTGTTGTAGGCGGGCGACCCGACCGCGTCGGTATGGCCATAGACGCGAAAGCGCACCTCGGGGAATTGCCTGATCCAGCGAGCCTGTTCACGCAGCGTGTCGCGTGCACCTGCGTCCAGAGCGGCGGAATCAAAGGCAAAATTGACAGTGCTTGTCACCTCGTTGGAAAACCTGTCGGCAAGATCGAGGACGTAGCCGCGCTCACCCGTCATCACGAGGTGGTTGTTCATGGTCGCCTGGCCGAAACTGCCGTTATCGGCAAGCCCGCCCGCCTCTCCGAAATATGAGCGATAGACTTCGCTGTCAGGCGAGGTGCAGGCAACCGTGGCGATTAGGCCGGTGATCGCGAGACAGTGCTTCATCAGACCCCCCCGATCATTCCATCACATAACCGTAGGAACCCGTGAAATCCTGACGGGCCACTTCTCCGGCGGCCCCTCTGGTGGGGACGCCCTTGGCGACGCGCCCTCTGAGGAAAAGATCGGCCTCGGAGGGCAGGCGTATGCGATCCGTCGGCAGCGCGAGCGCCTCGCCCCGCGCAGGCGAGACCAGATGCGCCGAGACGATGATCACCAACTCGCTCTGGTTGCGCTGAAAATCGGCGCTGCGAAAGAGCGCGCCAAGAACCGGAATGTCACCCAGCCAGGGCACCTGCGCGTTATTATCCGAGAAGTCATCCTGCAAAAGTCCGGCAATGGCAAAGCTCTCGCCATCGCGCATCGCGACCGTCGTCGAGGTGTCGCGCCGCCGGAAACCGGGCAGCGTCAGGCCGCCGGTTGTAATCGAATTCGACGGATCGACGGATGAGACGGCGGCGGCCAGTTCCAGATTGATGATGCCGTCATCCACGACGCGCGGCACGAATTTCAACTCGACCCCGAAGCGTTTGAATTCGACCGTAAGCGTATCGTTGTCCTGCGCCACCGGGATCGGGAATTCGCCGCCCGCCAGGAACGACGCCTCCTGTCCGGAGAGCGCGGTCAGGTTCGGCTCTGCGAGCGTGCGCACGACGCCTTTGGTCTCGAGCGCCTCGAGCAGGATGCCGATTTCGGTCGCGCCGATGTCGAAACCGATAAAGGCGGTGCCCGCCGCGGTCTGGCCGCCGATCGTGCCGGGCCCGACGATACCGCCGCCATTGGCGATCTGGCCGGTATCGAGCCGCGAGCCGGTGACGCCGATCCGGTCGCTGCCCGAGCGCGCATCGAGCGTGAGATTAGCAGAAAGCGCCTTGGACACGCTGCGCTGCATCTCGGCGAAGCGGACCTTGAACATGACCTGCTGCTTGCCAGAGACCGACATGAGGTTGGACACGCGCTCGGGTGCGTAGCGCTCGGCCAGATCGAGCGCGCGCTGCAGGCGCGCCGGGCTGGAGACGGTGCCCGAGAGCACGATGCCGTCATTGGCGGTGCGCACCTCGATACTTTCGCCAGGAAGGATCTGGCGGAGCCGCTCCTTGAACTCGGCCACATCGGTGCTCACATGCACGTCGATATTGGCGATCAACCGCCCGGTGCCATCGAAAAGCGTCAGCGTGGTGCGTCCGGGCGTCTTGCCCAGGACATAGATCGTGCGGTCCGAAAGCGTCGAGAAATCGGCGATTGCAGGGTTTGCGATACTCAACTCTGCGAAGGGCACATCGCTCTCGACCACGATGGCGCGATTCATCGACACGTTGAGAATGCTTGCAGCGCCATTTTGCAACACGCGCACTGCCTCGGCCTGCGCAACCGCCGGGACGGTCATCGCCGCGACAAGAAAAATGGCGACGGTTACGCCAATAAAATTCTTCAAGCTCATGTGACCTGCCCCTCCGATCACGCATTCATTCCGGATCTTTTGTCCGATTTCGGGGGAGGATGCGTGATTTTGGTGAATTTTGCAAGGAAACGATATGCCCCAACACCTTGTGAATGCCGAACATGACACGGGCGCCCGCAAACCGGCCCGCTGACGCTATCGGCAGGCCGTTTTCGTGGCGATATTTGTGGCATTCCTGCATCAGTTGGTGCATGGAATTTCGGTGATCACGACTTCGGAACCGCGCCGCGAGCGGATGACACAGCGCGCTTCCTCGTGCTCGGGTTCGGCCTGCACACGGGCCTGAATGCCCAGAAGACGGGTCTGATCGACCTCGATCACCTCGGCGATGCTGTTGTCAAGCACGCCCACGAGCGAGAGCGCGAGTCGTCCTGTGGCCTGAGCCTGGGCAAGCGCAGCGACCTGCTGCGGTGTCGCGGCGACGGTAACGGTGCGGGCAATCCTTGTTTCGGAGCGATCCAGATCGGCCACCTGATCGACCGCAACAAGCTGCATCTGGCTTTCGATGAGTTTGGTGACATCGCCGGTGGAATCTCCTTCCGTGCGGAGATTCGTGCCGCCCACACGACCGGTCCAATAGACATCGACCATGTCACCGGGGCGCAAAAAGCCGGAAACGCCGCTGGCCGCGTCAACCTGGATGGCAAAGGCACGCATTCCGGGCGCAAGCCGCGTCGAGATACCGGCGGGTTCGCCGGGCCTGGTCACCTTGGATGCGAGAACGATCTCGTTCGCGCTCACGGCGCGCAGCACCTCGCGCGCACCACGGCCCGCCACGGGCGCCAGGGCGTCAATCCTGCTGTAGTGACCCTTGGGAACAGAGGTCCGGGGGAAGGCCACGACGCGAAGCGCCTCTTCGCCGATCCTCTCGCCGTATGCCAGATCCCGCGCGGCGACGACGACATCGACCATCTCGACCTGCGGGCCGCGCTGCTGACGCTCCAGCGCCAGTTGGTGTTGATATTGGGCGATGTAATTTCTCGCCATATAGGTCGCAAAGCCTGCAAGGCCGATACCGACGATCAGAACGAGACCGAATATCAGGCGCATGGGGCCTTATCCTTTTCAATTCCTGACCGCCCCGATCGGTTCTGGATGGCTGCGCGGGCATTGTGTCGGGATCGGGGACACGCATCGTCATTTGCGAGATGCGTCATGACAATTTGAAACGGTCGCAGATACCGGATGTGCCCGCGACCGTTTGTGACCTTGCCCACCGGACAGGCCGGCGCGGTTCTTACGGTCCAGGCTCAGCAGGAGCGGCGGTGCCGGCACCGACGTAATCAGTCGTTCCCAGATCGGCGGCGATCTTGTCCCCGAGGCCGGTCACACCGCCGCTGACGGCGCTGATCGCGGCGATGCCGAGGCCCACGATGGCGGCGGTCAGCACGACCCAGTCAACCGTAACGGCGCCGTCTTCGTCATTCAGGAAGTTGTAAAAAAAGGTATTCATCTTGGTCCCTCCAAAGGATCAGTCGCTCCGATGTCACATCCATCACGGTTTGGACCCTCCAGTTTCATGGCCCGTTACCGTCGTGGTGTGGCCCATATGACCGTCGAATTCAGGCGAGATTTTGGCAGCTTTGGAACGATTTATGTATTCCGGCATGTTTTTCGGGATATCTGGCAGGTGGCTGAACAATACAAAAGACGACGCGGGTAACGATCCCCGTGCGATGAACGGCCGCGCCATCGCCCGTGCCCTTTCTGGCGCAGCGCCTGAATGACGACGACGCAAAGGCAGAAAAACAAGAGGCAAAGACAAACCGGCCCACCCCCTCGCCATGAGGGGGTGGGCCGACGGCGCCGCGAAAGGAGGGGTTTACTGTGCCGCGACCGCCTGCGGATCGACAAGCGCGACAATGTCCACCATGATGGTGTTCAACTCGAAATCCTTGGGCGTATAGACCCGCGCCACGCCCATCTCGCGCATCCGGCGCGCGTCTTCCTCGGGGATGATGCCGCCGACGATCACCGGCACATGCCCGAGACCGGCGGCACGCATCCGCTCCAGCAGGTCCTCGACCAGCGGCATGTGCGACCCCGACAGGATCGACAGGCCCACCACATGCGCCTCGTCTTCCAGCGCGGCGGCAACAATCTGTTCGGGCGTGAGGCGGATGCCCTCATAGCGGATGTCCATGCCGCAATCGCGCGCGCGGCAGGCGATCTGTTCGGCCCCGTTGGAGTGCCCGTCGAGCCCCGGCTTGCCGACAAGGAACTTGAGCCGCCGGCCGAGGCGGCCCGAGACGGCATCGACGGCGGCGCGCAGATCCTCAAGCCCCTCGGTGCGGTTCGACGGGCTGGCCGAAACGCCGGTCGGGCCGCGATATTCGCCATGCACGCTGCGCATCTCGGCGGACCATTCGCCGGTGGTCACGCCCGCGCGCGCGCAGGCGATAGACGCAGGCATGATGTTGCGCCCCTCGTTTGCTGCGGCGCGCAGATCGGCAAGCGCGGCGCTGACGGCGGCGGCGTCGCGTTCCTTGCGCCACAGGTTCAGCCGCGCGATCTGTTCGGCCTCGACCGCGGGGTCCACCACCAGAATGCCGCCATCCCCGGTCTGCAGCGGCGATGGCTCGCCCTCCTGCCAACGGTTGACGCCGACGACGACCGTTTCGCCGGCCTCGATCCGGCGCAGCCGCTCGGAATTGCTCTCGACCAGCCGCGATTTCATGTAGTCGATCGCGGCCACCGCGCCGCCCATACCCTCGATATTGGCCAGTTCATGCCGCGCGTCGTCCCTGAGCGCCGCCACCTTGGCATCCACCGCCGGGTTGCCGTCGAAGAGGTCGTCGAATTCCAGCAGATCCGTCTCGTAGGCGAGGATCTGCTGCATCCGCATCGACCATTGCTGATCCCAGGGGCGCGGCAGGCCAAGCGCCTCGTTCCAGGCGGGCAGTTGCACGGCCCGCGCGCGCGCGCGCTTCGAGAGCGTGACGGCCAGCATTTCGATGAGGATGCGATAGACGTTGTTCTCGGGCTGCTGCTCGGTCAGGCCCAGGGAATTGACCTGCACACCATAGCGAAAGCGGCGGAACTTGGGATCCTCGACCCCGTAACGCCCTTGCAGGATCTCGTCCCACAGATCGACAAAGGCGCGCATCTTGCACATTTCGGTCACGAACCGGATGCCCGCGTTGACGAAAAAGGAAATCCGCGCCGCCAGCCCCGGAAAATCCTCGGCCGCCACGCGCGGTTGCAACTCGTCGAGCACGGCGATGGCGGTGGCGAGGGCAAAGGCAAGTTCCTGCTCGGGCGTCGCGCCGGCCTCCTGCAAGTGATAGGAGCAGACGTTCATCGGGTTCCATTTCGGCACGTTCCGATAGCAGTATTCGGCCACGTCGCCGATCATTTTCAGGCTCGGCTCGGGCGGGCAGATATAGGTTCCGCGTGAGAGATATTCCTTGATGAGGTCGTTCTGCACCGTGCCTTGCAGCGCGCGCACATCGGCGCCCTGCTCCTCGGCCACGGCGATATAGAGCGCAAGCAGCCAGGGCGCGGTGGCGTTGATCGTCATCGAGGTGTTCATCTGGTCGAGCGGGATCGCGTCGAAAAGCGTGCGCATGTCGCCCAGATGGCACACGGGCACGCCGACCTTGCCCACCTCGCCGCGCGCCAGGACATGATCGCTGTCATAGCCGGTCTGCGTGGGCAGATCGAAGGCAACCGAGAGGCCGGTCTGCCCGCGCGCGAGATTGGCGCGATAGAGCGCGTTCGATTTCTCGGCGGTCGAATGGCCAGCATAGGTGCGGATGAGCCAGGGACGATCGGCCTTGTGATCGGACTTGCCGTCCTGCTTGTCCTTCGGGCGGTCTTGCTGCGTCTGCGACATCGGGCGGCCTCGTGAATCGGTTGCGCAATTTTCTTACGTTCACGATAGCCTACAGGCAACAAACCTGCACTGTCAATTCGCTGCATTGCGGCAAGGCCGACCAATGAGGGGAAAAGTGACCGTCCGGGTCGGGATGCTTTCAAGGATCACGCCAGCGTGCCCTCTGCCGTCAGCCGCGTCCTGCCCCCAAGCCAGGGGGAGAGCGCCTCGGGCAGCCGCACCGATCCGTCGGCCTGCTGCCCGTTCTCCAGGACCGCAATCAGCGTGCGCCCGACCGCGAGGCCCGAGCCGTTGAGCGTGTGGACGAATTCGGGCTTGCCGCCGGACGCGGGGCGGAAGCGGGCGTTCATCCGTCGCGCCTGGAAATCGCCGCAGACCGAGACCGAGGAAATTTCCCGATAGGTATTCTGCCCCGGCAGCCAGACCTCGATGTCATGGGTGCGCTGCGCGCCAAAGCCCATGTCGCCGGCGCACAGCACGACGGTGCGATAGGGCAGGCCGAGCCGTTCGAGGATGCCCTCGGCGCAGGCGGTCATGCGGTCAAGCTCGGCGCGGCTGTGATCGGGATGGGTGATCGAGACCATCTCGACCTTTTCGAACTGGTGCTGGCGCAGCATCCCGGCGGTGTCGCGGCCCGCCGATCCGGCCTCGGAGCGAAAGCACTGGGTATGGGCCACCATGCGGCGCGGCAGGCTCGATTCCGCGACCGTCTCGCCGTGGACGAGGTTGGTAAGTGTGACCTCTGCCGTGGGCACCAGCCACCAGCCATTGGTGGTCTCGTAGCTGTCCTCGCCGAATTTGGGCAGCTGGCCCGTGCCCAGCATCATCTCGGGGCGCACCAGAACCGGCGTCCAGGTCTCGGTCAGGCCGTTCTCGGTGACATGGGTGTCGAGCATGAATTGCGCCAGCGCCCGGTGGATCCGCGCGACCGCGCCCGAAAGCACGACAAAACGCGCGCCGGACAGTTTAGCGGCGGCCTCGAAATCCATGCCCCGCGTGACGGCCGGAATCTCGTAATGCTCTTTCGGTTGGAAATCGAACGTGGAGGGCGTGCCCCAGCGCCGCAATTCCACATTGTCCGCCTCGTCCGAGCCGTCGGGAATATCGTCATGGGGCAGGTTGGGGATGGCCATGAGCATGTCGGTGAGCCGTGTATCGAGATCGCGCGCCTCGGCCTGCATGGCGGCCACTTCGGCCTTCTTCTCGGCCACCAGCGCGCGCAGGCGTTCAAACCCGGCCTCGTCGCCGCGCGCCTTGGCGGCGCCCACGTCCTTGCTGGCGCGGTTCTGCTCGGCCTGCGCGTTCTCGGCGGCATGGATGCGCGCGCGCCGCGCCTCGTCAAGCGCGAGGATCCCGTCCGAGACCGGCGAGAGGCCGCGCCGGGCGAGGGCGGCGTCGAAGGCGGCGGCATTGTCGCGGATCGCGCGGATGTCGTGCATGGGGATTTTCCTCGGCTCGGATGACTCGTCTCGCGGCGTGATAGACCAGATTTCGAGGCATGGACAGGCCGCGCAACCGCGCCCTTTCGTGCCTTGCAAAACCCCGGTCGCGCCCCTAGGTTCGCGCCAATTCGCGGGGGATGTCCCGCAGCATCAAGAAGGACGCGACCCGATGGAAGCCTATGGCCAGTTCATTCCCCTCATTCTGATCTTCGCGATCATGTATCTGCTGCTCATCCGTCCGCAGCAAAAGAAGATGAAGGAGCACAAGGCCATGGTCGCGGCGCTGCGCCGGGGCGATCAGGTCATCACGCAGGGCGGCCTTATCGGCAAGGTCTCGAAGGTCAAGGATGACGGCGAGGTCGAGGTAGAGCTGGCCGAGGGCATCAAGGTGCGTGTCGTGCGCCAGACCATTGCGCAGGTAATCTCCAAAACCGAGCCTGCCGAAGGCTGAGCCGCGCGCGACCCTGTTTGGAAAAGGCCCGATCATGCTGCAAATCGACCTGTGGAAACGTGTGACGATCTGGGCGGTTGTGGCGCTCGGGCTGCTTCTGGCGCTGCCCAACGGGTTCTATACCAGGGTCGAGCGGCATAACGACGCGCGCGCGCAGGTCGAGATGGGGGCCGATCCGGCAGCGTTGGCCGACGATCTGGCACTCTGGCCGGACTGGCTGCCCTCCGGCCTTGTCAATCTCGGGCTGGATCTGCGCGGCGGCGCGCATCTTCTGGCCGAGGTCAGGGTGGCCGATGTCTATCAGGCGCGGCTCGAGGGGATGTGGCCCGAGGTGCGCGACCTGCTGCGCGAGGAACGCGATCGCGTCGGGGCGATCCGGCTCCAGCCGTCCGAAGGGCCCGAACTCCGGGTGCGGCTGGTAGAGCGGCCCGAGATGGCAGGCGAGGCGGCGGCTCTGGTGCGCGGGCTGGCCCGGCCTGTCACCACGCTCACCGGGGTGGGCGCGAGCGATATCGACGTGACCACGCAAGGCGCCGACATCATCGTGCGGCTGAGCGAGGCCGAGCAGCGCGCCACCGACGAGCGCACGGTGCGCCAGTCGCTGGAAATCATCCGGCGGCGCGTTGACGAGGTGGGTACGCGCGAGCCGACGATCATGCGGCAGGGGGCGGATCGCATTCTCATCCAGGTGCCGGGCATCGGCTCGGCGGCGGAGTTGAAGGATCTGATCGGCACCACAGCGCAGCTTACCTTTCAGCCGGTGGTGAGCCGCAGCGGCAACCCGAACGAAAGCCCCGGACCCGGCAACGAGATCCTGCCCTCGATCGACGAGTCGGGGGTTTATTACATCCTCGAACGCGCGCCGGTGGTGACCGGCGAGGAGCTTGTCGATGCGCAGCCAGATTTCGACCAGAACGGACGGCCGGCGGTGTCGTTCCGGTTCAACCCGACCGGCGCGCGCAAGTTCGGCGATTTCACGGCGCATAATATCGGCAACCCCTTCGCGATCGTGCTCGACGGCGAGGTGATCTCGGCGCCTGTCATCCAGAGCCATATTCCGGGCGGCTCGGGCATTATCACCGGCAATTTCACCATCGAGGACAGCACGCAACTGGCGGTTCTGTTGCGGGCGGGCGCGCTGCCTGCGGGGCTCGAATTCCTCGAAGAACGCACCATCGGGCCGGAACTGGGCGCCGACAGCATCGCGGCGGGCAAGGTTGCCAGTGTCGTAGCCTTTGCGCTGGTGCTGGTCTACATGGTCCTGAGCTATGGCCTCTTTGGCATTTTTGCGAATATCGCGCTGATTATAAATGTCGGGCTGATCTTCGGCCTGCTGAGCCTTGTCGGCGCGACGCTGACGTTGCCGGGGATCGCGGGGATCGTGCTGACCATCGGAATGGCGGTGGACGCCAACGTGCTGGTCTTCGAGCGCATCAAGGAAGAGATGAAGACGGCCAAGGGCGCGGCGCGCGCCATCGAGTTGGGCTATGAAAAGGCGCTGAGCGCCATCGTGGACGCCAATTTCACCACCTTCATCACCGCGCTCATCCTCTATGCGATGGGCTCGGGGCCGGTGCGCGGCTTTGCCATCACGCTTGGCCTCGGGATCCTTACCTCGGTCTTTACCGCGCTCTTCGTGACCCGGCTGATCGCGATCATCTGGTTCGAGCGCAAGCGGCCCAAGACGGTGTTGCAAGGGCGCGCGCTGAAGCTGGTGCCGGCGGAAACCTCGATCGACTTTTTCAGCCGGTGGAAGCTGTGGCTGGGGATCTCGGGGGTGATGATCCTTGTGGCGCTTGGCTCTTTCGCCGTGCAGGGGCTGAATTTCGGCATTGATTTCAAGGGCGGCACCACGATCCGCACCCAGAGCGCGCAACCGGTTGACATTGGCCAGTATCGCGCGGCCATCGGCGGTCTGGGGCTGGGCGATATCAGCATCGCCGAGGTGTTCGATCCGACCTTCGGGCCGGAGGAAAACGTGGCCATGGTGCGCATCCAGGCGCAGGACGAGGAAGAGAGCGTGTCGCCCGAGACCATCCTTCAGGTCGAGGCGGCGCTCAAACAGGCGGTGCCGGATATCCAGTTCACCTCCGTGGAGAGCGTCGGGCCCAAGGTCTCGGGCGAGCTGATCACGGCGGCGGTGATCGCCGTTGTCCTCGCCATCGGGGCGGTGCTGTTCTACATCTGGCTGCGGTTCGAGTGGCAGTTCGCCGTGGGCGCGGTCATAGCACTCGTGCATGACGTGGCTCTGACCATCGGGGTGTTTTCCGAATTGCAGATCCAGTTCGATCTGGCGATCATCGCGGCGCTTCTGACCATTGTCGGCTATTCGCTCAACGATACCGTGGTGGTGTTCGACCGCGTCCGCGAGAACCTGCGGAAATACAAGCAGAAATCGCTGCGCGAGGTGCTCAACATCTCGATCAACGAGACGCTGAGCCGCACGATGATGACGTCGGTCACGACGCTTCTGGCGCTGGTCTCGCTCTATGTGCTGGGCGGCGACGTGATCCGGGGCTTTGTTTTTGCGATGATCTGGGGCGTGGTGGTGGGCACCTATTCGTCGATCTTCGTGGCATCGACCATCCTGATGTGGCTGGGCGTCAAGCGCGACTGGTCGAAACCGGACG
The DNA here is from genome assembly GCA_002428225.1 of Roseovarius sp. UBA6167. GTDB lineage: Bacteria > Pseudomonadota > Alphaproteobacteria > Rhodobacterales > Rhodobacteraceae > Roseovarius. The sequence goes on from DIUD01000011.1 coordinate 14,827, forward strand.
CCAATGCCGGGACGCAATTCGCCAATATAGATGCCTGAGCCATGCGCCTGACCGAGATCACATTCGCCGGCGCGACGCCGGTCGAGGGCTACGGACCGGGGTTTTTCCGCGTCGGCGGGGGCGTGATCGAGGGGGCGATGCTGGTGACAGCAGCGGCGGCGCGGTCCTGGGCGGGCCTCGACGATCCCGCGCCGCTGCTGGCGCTTGCCGGCGAGGTGGACGTGATCCTTGTCGGCACCGGAGCGGAGATGACGCATCTGCCGCCCGCCCTGCGATCCGCGCTGGAGGAGGCGGGTATCGGCATCGAGCCGATGAACACGCCGGCCGCCTGCCGCACCTATAACGTGCTGTTATCCGAGGCCCGCCGCGTCGCGCTCGCCGCGCTCCCGGTCTGAGGTCTGGCGCTTTCCTCCGGTGTCAGGGACGTCGTCTGCGGCTCTGCTCTCCGACCAGTTCCCAAGTGGCCGGCCAGCTGACCGGAGGCGGCCCGCCGGCGGGTCAGATTCCCAGATAGGACCGGCGCACATGATCGTCGTTGACCAGGGCGGCGGAGGCCCCGGCCAGGGCGATCCCCCCGTTCTCCAGAACATAGGCGCGCCTGGCGAAGTCGAGCGCCATGTAAACGTCCTGTTCCACAAGAAGGATGGTCAGGCCGGTGCGGCGAAGCCCGTCGAGGGCCTCGTACATCTGCTCGACCACCAGCGGGGCGAGGCCGAGAGACGGCTCGTCGAGCATGATCATGCTGGGCCGGGCCATGAGGGCGCGCCCGATCGCCAGCATCTGCTGCTGACCGCCAGAGAGTCCCCCGGCAAGGTCGCGCGCCTTCTGGCCCAGCATCGGAAACAGGTCATAGACCTCGGCAAGCGCATCCTTGCGGTTGGTGCCGGCGGGTGCTGCGCTCGCGCCGACTACGAGGTTCTGCTCGACCGTGAGCCGCCCGAAGACATGGCGTGCCTCGGGCACATGAACGAGGCCGAGGCGCGGAATCTCGCTGGAAGTCAGGCTACCGATCTCGCTGCCCTCGTAGCGTATCGTGCCCGAACGCGCGGCGACCATGCCCGAGATCGTCCGCAACAGGGTGGACTTGCCCGCGCCGTTCGGTCCGATCACTGCCACCACCTCGCCCTCGGCTATCTCGATGCTGACGCCGTGGAGGACGTCAACCACCCCGTAACCCGAGACGAGAGCCTCAATCGACAGCTTCATCTTGAGCCTCTCGCGGTGGCAGTACGAGGCCGGCCCAGCACCGTGTTCGAGATGATGTTGCGTTGAATCTGGTTGGTTCCCTCGATGATCTGAAGAACCTTGGCATCGCGGAAATAGCGGTTGATCGGCACCTCGCTCGAGATACCCGCCGCCCCGAAAAGCTGAACGGCATCCTGGGCCACCTGCATCGCGGTGTCGGTGGCGAAACGCTTTGCCATCGCGGCCGCCGCGGCCAGTTCGGTCCCGGTCTTGCCGGCGTCCACCAGGGCGGCGGCGCGATAGACCAGCAGCCTCGATGCCTCGATGCCGGTTGCCATGTCGGCGATCATCCAGCGCACGCCCTGGAAGTCGGACACCGGCTGCCCGAAGGCCTGCCGCTCGAGGACGAAGTCGCGCGCCAGTTCCATAGCCCCCTGGGCCAGCCCCACGCCGCGCGCCCCGATGATCGGACGCGACTGGTTGAACGCCTCCATCACGATCTTGAAGCCCTTGCCCTCGGGGCCGAGCCGGTTGGCGGCGGGCACGATCATGTCCTCGAAGTGCAGGGCGTTCGAAGGCACCCCCCGGGCACCGAGCTTGTCTTCCTTGCGGCCAAGTTCAAAGCCCTTCGTGCCCTTCTCGACGATGAAGAAGTTGATCTGGCCGGTGCTGTCGCTGGCGCCGGTCTTGGCCGCGACCAGAACGAAATCGGCGATCGCCGAGTTGGTGCTCCATATCTTCTGGCCATTGATGCGATACGCATCGCCCTCGCGCACCGCGCGGGTGCGGATTCCGGCCACGTCCGATCCGCTTTGCGGCTCGGTGACCGCCAGCGCGCCCCGCAGGCTGCCATCGGCCAGGCCGGGCAGAAAGCGCGCCTTCTGCGCCTCGTCCCCGCCGAACAGGATCGCCCCGAACGGCACCCACTGCACGATCAGCAGATAGGCGGTATTGTAGCAGACGCGCGCCAGTTCCTCGACCGCCACGCAGGCGGCAAGCTGGCTTCCCATGCCGCCGTGCTCGGCCGGGAAGGGCAGGGTGAACATCCCCAGTTCGCGCAGCAGATCGAACATGTCCTGCGGGTATTCCCCGCTGCGGTCGATCTCGTGGGCACGGGACGCCACGCGCTCGTTGGCAACACGCCGCACCATCTCCTGCACATTTTTGACATCATCGGGCAGATCAAACATCATCATTCTGGCTTCCTCTCTTCGCGGTTCGCGCCGTCGGCTGCTGCGACCTGCTGCGCGCGTTTGCCGAGATAGGCCTCGATCACGCGAGGATCGCGGCTGACTTCGGCTGGCAGCCCCTCGGCGATCACCTCGCCGGCGTCAAGCACCACGATCCGGTCGCAAAGCTCCATCACCGCGTGCATTACATGCTCGATGATCACCACGGTAATCCCATCCTCGCGCAGACCGCGGATCAGTGCGATTACGCTCGTCACCTCGGTCGGGGTAAGCCCCGCCATGACTTCGTCGAGCAGCAGAAGGGAGGGACCCGTCGCAAGCGCACGCGCGATCTCCAGCCGGCGCTGCTCGGACAGCGTGAGTTCGGCGCAGGGCACGTCACGGCGATCCCCGAGCCCGACACGGGCAAGCACCCGCCCGGCGATGCTGCGGGCTTCGTCGAAGGAGCGGTCGGGAAGGGCCGCCGTGAACACCGCCTCGGCCACTGTGAAGGAGCCGAAAGTCTGAGTGATCTGAAAGGTCCGCGCGATGCCCAGATGGGTGCATTTGTGCGGGGCCAGCCCGTCGATACGCTGTCCGAACAGGGTTATCCGGCCGCGGCTTGGCGGAAAGGCACCGCCGAGCAGGTTGAAGAAGGTCGTCTTGCCGGCACCGTTGGGACCGATCAGGCCCAGGATTTCGCCCCGGCGAACCTCGAGATCGACCGACCGCAGCGCCACCACGCCGCCAAAGTCGCGGCCCACGCCCTCGGCGATGAGAACCTTTTCACCGTCCTCAAGGTCGGCGGCACGGCGCCGGGGCAGCGGCTCGCTCGCGGCGGAATGCGGCACGGCCAGGGTGAAACCGGAAAACCACCAGCCGCCCATTGCCCTGCGCAATTGCCCGATAAGCCCCCCCGGCAGAAGCAGGATCACCGCGACAAGGGCGGCACCATAGACCAGTTGGTGCGAGCCTGCCCCAAGCGACATCAACTGCACACGCATGATCTCGCCCAGGGGAAAGAGCACAAAGGTGCCCACGACCGGACCCAGAAGCGTTCCGGTGCCGCCGACGACCGAGAACAGCAGGATCAGAATGATCACATGCAGCCCCAGCACCGAATGCGGGTCAATGAACCCCACGAACTGCGCATAGAAAGCGCCCGCGACCGAGGTCGCCGCGGCGCTGATGGCAAAGGCGAGCTGCTTGGACCAGAAGAGGTTGATGCCCGATGCCGCCGCTGCGGCCTCGTTGTCTCGGGTGGCACGCCAGATGAAGCCGTAGCGCGAATTAAGAAGCGCCTGCAGCACGAGCAGAAGCACGGTGTTCAATGCCGCCACAACGATCAGATAGGGCCAGAGTTCCTCAAAGCGCAGGGCAGCGAGTCCGGTCTCGTCAAGAGGCATGAACAGGCCGTTGGTGCCGCCCAGCGTCCTGACCCCCGACACCCCGTAGAAAAGCGCATAGGCCAGCGCGAGCGTGAGGAGCGCGAAGACAAGGTGACTGAGCCCTTTGCGGAACGGAATGTAACCCGCCACCAGGGCGAGAACGACAGACAGCGCCATGCCAACGATCATCCCCAGCCAGGGACTGACGCCATAGGTGGTCGCGAGGTAGGCGGTGCAGTAGGCACCGACACCAAAGAAGGCCCCATGGCCAAAGGAAACCTGACCGACATAGCCGCCGATCAGGTTCCAGGCCGTGCACAGGTAGCACCAGACCAGCATCATCACGGCGACGCTGACCCAGTAGGAGTTCAGAAATGCGAGGGTGATCACCACCGCTGCCCAGACAAGCAGGATGGCGACCGCGCCCTCGCCGCGCAGCAGGCCTGCAATGGCCCCCGCCGAGGCCCGGCCGGGACGGGAAGCAGTTTCCGGCGTGCCGCTCATATCGTCGCCCCCCGCCCCAGAAGGCCGTGCGGCCTCAGAAGCAGCGCCGCGCCGAACAGGATGTAAAGCCCCGCCGGCGCCGAGGCGCTGTTGAAGATCGCGCTGGCCAGGGCCTCGGCCACGCCGAAAGCCAGCGCCGCCACCATCGCACCGCGCAGATCACCCAGGCCGCCCAGCACCACGATCATCAGAGACAGAACGCTGAACTGGAGCCCCACCACCGGGGTGACATGATAGAACCCCATCAGGCAGCCTGCCGCTATTGCAAGCGATCCGGTCGCGCCGACAAAGACCCACCTCTGCACACGCCGCACCGGCACACCGCAGAGTTGGGCCATCACCGGGTCCTCCGCCGTAGCGCGGATGCGGTAGCCCCAGACCGTCGCCGAGAGAAACCAGGCCAGCAGCCCCGACGCCACCAGGGCGACGACAAAGCCTATCAGCAGCGGCATGCTGACCACAATGGCACCCAGACGGATCGTCGAGGCCCCGAGTTCGGTCCTGACGTTGAACAGGTCGGCCCCGAACCACAGCAGCGCCGCGCTCTGGATCACGAATGACAACCCGATGGTCAGCTGCGCCTGAACGAGAGGGGCGGCGCCGACCACAGGTCGGATGAACAGCACGAAGACCACCCATCCGATCGCCATCATGGCGGGCACCATCAAGACGCCCGCGAGGAAAGGCGAGACACTCGTGGAGGCGCAGATCAGCACCACGCCATACATGCCGACCATGAGCAGGTCTCCGTGGGCGAAGTTCAACACCCCCATGACCCCGAACGCCAGCGCCAGGGCCAGCGCGATGAGCGCATAGATGCCGCCCATCAGGAACCCCGATACTGCCGCCTGTAGAAGAAGCTCGATGCTCATTCCGCGCGCCCCCGTCCCGTTTGTCTGATTGTTTTGGATTATTTTTTATTTCAGAGGATTGGGCTCTTGAACGGCCACTTCGGGAGGCCAGACAGTGACCTTCTTCGTGCCGCCATCCTTCCACTGGGCGATCAGGTTCTGCGATCCGACGTTGCGACCGTGCTCGTCGAATTTGATCCGCGCGAAGGGCGAGATCAGCTGATCGCCGGGGATGTCAATCCCGAGCAGGGCGGCACGAAGGTTCTCGGCCGTCAGCTCCTGACGGGCTTCGAGCGTCTTCTCCAGCGCGGCCTTGAGCGTATAGGCGCCGCGGTAGCACATCGACGCGTAGCTGGACGGCACGATACCGTGCTTTTCCTCATAGGCATTCACGAAACGCTGGGCGCGGTCCATGTCGGGGTTGAAGTAGTCCACCGTGCTCAGATTGACGTCTTCGATGAAACCCGGGTCCACCAGTTGCGGGATGCGCACATCCCCCGGACCGCCACCGATTCCGACAATGTAGGGCTTGAAGTCGAGTTGCTGCATGGCTTGGAGTCCGGCCACCACATCTTCGGTGTAGCCGGCCCAGATCACGACGTTGGCGCCCGATGTCTGCACCCGCTTGACCGGCGGCAGAAGGTTGCGATCGGCACGCGAATACGGCGCGCTTGCCGCGATCTCGATGCCCCGGGCCTCCAGCAGGGCTTCGACCCACTCGATGGTTCCGGCCCCGCGCGGGCTGTCTTCATAAAGCAGCGCCGGGACGACATCGCCTTGCGTCATCAGGTTCTCGACGAAATCCACCACCGTGGCCGCCTCGGAATCGGCGGTGATCTGGTCGGAGAAGTACCATTTGTAACCGCGCTCGAGAAGTTCGGCCGACACGGCCGACGAGTTCAGAAGCGGCACCCGTGCCTGTTCGGCGAACTGCGCCGCCGCCGAGGTGGCCGCACTGATCTCGCAGCCAAGGATGATCGGCGCCCGTTCGAGGCGGGTCAACCGCTCCATCACCTGGCGCACCACCCCCGGATCGCCCTGTGTGTCGTATAGCTGAATCCTCAGCGGCCGACCGGCGACGCCGCCATCGGCGTTGATGTGCTCTAGGGCGACCGCGACCCCCTTTTGCGTATCCTGACCGATCACGGCGGTCGGTCCCGACAGGGCAGTGATCGCCGGGATGACGATTTCCTCGGCCTGGGCCTGCGCGGATGACGATGTCAGTGGTACAATCGCGAGGGACAGCCCGAAAGCGGCTCCTAGAAACTTGTTCATCGAGGTTTCTCCCTTTGTCCCGAAGCGGCACCTTGCCCGCGCTGTCCGCAGTTTGCCCGCACTGTCCGCAACTACCGTCAGCCAACGCCGGCGGCACGATCCAGCTTAAGGGTCTGCTGCCAGAGCGCGGCAAGGGATTTCGTTCGGCCGTCTCTTTCCGCACATATGTGATTGCTCGATCGCGTCGGTTGCGCGCCCGTGGCGATGCTGTTTCGATGCCTCTTGGGACCGCTCTGGCGGGACGACGCCGGTGCCCGTTGCAAGGCCGCCCGGTGCAGGTCGGTGGCCACCCTCCCGGGGCAACGGGACCCGGATCGCGGGTCCAAAGTGCGCGACATCTGGGAGAAGACAATGAACAGCCAGCCGCAGCAGCCAACAGAGGGGGACGGCCCGCTTGCCGGCTACAGGGTGCTTGATCTTTCGGTCAACGTGCTGGGGCCGGTGGCCACCCAGATCCTCGGCGACATGGGCGCCGACGTCATCAAGATCGAGGCCCCCGACGGTGACTACACGCGCCAGGTGGGCCCCTCACGCAACGCGAAGATGGGGACGCTGTTCCTCAACATCAACCGCAACAAGCGCTCGGTCGTGCTCGACCTGAAGAAACCCGACGCACGGGCCACGCTCCTCGAACTGGCACGTTCGTCGGACGTGCTGGTGCATTCGATGCGCCCCGGCGCCGCCGAACGGCTGGGGGTCGATTACGAAACGATCCGCGCGATCAATCCCCGCATCATCCACGCCTCGGCGTCGGGCTTCCGGCTGGATAGCGATCGCCGCGACTCGCCTGCTTTCGACGATGTGATCCAGGGCGCCAGCGGCATAGCCGGGATGATGGCCCGCGCCACCGGCGAGCCGCGCTATTTTCCCACGGTGATCGCCGACAAGCTGTGCGGTTACATCCTGGCATCGTCCATCGCGATGGCCTTCGTGTGGCGCGAACGCACCGGTCACGGACAGCAGGTAAACGTGCCGATGATGGATGCGATGGTCAACTTCAACCTGATCGAGCATCTCTGGGGCGCAACGCTCGACCGGCCCGATCTGGGCCTGGGCTACAGCCGGGTATTCTCGCCCCATCGCCGGCCATATCCAACGCAGGACGGGCACATCTGCGTGATGGCGGCGATGGACAGCCAGTGGTTGCGGCTTTTCGACGCCATAGACCGGCCCGAACTGAGCAGCGATCCGCGCTTTGCCACGGCCGAGCTGCGCACCGATCACATAGACGCGCTGTATGAGCTCCTCGCCGAGGCAATTTCCGGGAATACAACCGCCGAGTGGCGCCGGCGGTTCGACGCGGCCGACGTGCCGAACGGGCCGGTCAACAGCCTGGAGGATCTTCTGGTCGATCCCTACCTGGTCGAGACCGGGTATTTCGAGCGCCATGAGCACCCGACCGAAGGCGCCTTAGTGACCCCCCGAATATCGGTTCAGTTCTCGGACAGTCCCGGCAAGGTGCGCCGTCTGCCGCCGCGGCTGGGTGAGCACACCGAGGAGGTGCTCGGCGAAATCCGCACCACGCGCCCCGACATGAACGTTTGATTTCTCATGTTCGGGAGGCTGACAAGAAGTTCCCGTTTTCAGGCGACGCGCTAGCCCCGCCCAGCCTGCGCCGCAAGCGCATAGGCCAGGTCGCCATAACCGGTGAAGCGGTATTCGTAGGCCAGCCCGAGACGGCGCGCGCAATCGCGGGCCCTGGCACGCAGGGCGGCGTCGTCGGTCTGCGCCAGATAGATCAGCCTGGTGTAATTGCCGAAGATCATGTCGCGCAGTTCGGGGTGCCGGTCGAGGCCCATGGGTTTCCAGACAAAGGCATCGAACTGCCGCACCAGAAAATCGGTAAGGTAAAAGGCCGAGATTTCGTCCTCATGGGCGGCAAAGCGGTCCAGCCCTTCGTAGAAGGCGTAGCAATGCGGCCCCGCCACCATCTCGACGCCCATCTCGGCACATTTCGCCTGCAAGAGCCCGCCGGTGCCGCAATCGGCATAGACCACGAAAATGCGCTCATAGACGGCGCGGTGGGTCGCCACGGCCTTCTCCACCTCATCGGTAATGCGCTCGGGGGTAAGGTGCAGCTTGGCGGGCAGGCATTGCAGGTCCATGTGATCCCAGCCGTTGGCGCGTTTGAGGGCGAGGATCTCGTGGGCCAGTGCCCCGCAGGCGACAAGCAGGATGCGCCCCGCGCCAGCCGCCGCCAGCCCCGTTTCGGTCAGATCCCGGTCGATTCGCGCACCCATGCCTTGCCCTCCGGATAGAAACGGCCCGCCTGCGGGCAGGCAGCCGTTCGCGCCGTGTCGCGCTCAGCCCGCCGCCAGTCGGTTATGCTTGCGCGACATGAAATCCTTGGCCGTCTCCACCGCCACGGCCGCGTCGCGGCAATACGCGTCGGCCCCGATGGCGCGGCCGAATTCCTCGTTCAGAGGCGCACCGCCCACCAGAACGATGTAATCGTGGCGCTTGCCCTGTTCCACCAGCGCGTCGATCACGATCTTCATGTAGGGCATGGTCGTGGTCAGCAGCGCCGACATGCCGAGGATATCCGCCTTTTCGGTCTCCAGCGCCTCGATGTAGTTCTCGGCCGGGGTATTGATCCCGAGATCGACCACGTCAAAGCCCGCGCCCTCCATCATCATGCCGACAAGGTTCTTGCCGATGTCGTGGATGTCACCCTTGACGGTGCCGATGACCATCTTGCCGGCGCGCGGCGCGCCGGTCTCGACCAGAAGCGGCTTGAGAATGGCCATCCCGCCCTTCATCGCATTGGCCGCCAGCAGCACCTCCGGCACGAAGAGGATGCCGTCGCGGAAATCGTTGCCGACAATGGTCATGGCGCCCACGAGCGCGTCGGTCAGGATGCGGTAGGGTTCCCAGCCGCGCTCGAGAAGGATGTTCACTCCCTCCTCGATCTCGTCCCGCAGGCCGTCATAGAGGTCGTCGAACATCTGCTCGACCAGTTCCCCGTCGTCGAGTTCCGAAAGGATGATGTCGTCTTCTTGGTCGGACATGCCCGAAATCCCTGAATTGATACGCGCGCGGTGGCCCGGCGCGGCTTTCGTCGATCTGTGGCAAGGCCACCATGCCAATCGCCGCGCGGCCCCTGCCACGGACCGACCTATAACGGGGATCCGCGCGGAATGTGACTGAATTATCGGCATGAAGATTATCGGTTTTTCGCATGTTGCGGATTCCGGGCCTGTGCGGATTTTCGCCAACGGGGCGGCGATTTGCACAAGTTTCCGCCGAACACGGCGAGGCGCGGGCGATATGCGCGCCCCGGCCCTTTCGTCCGGTGGCGAATGCCCCATCTTGGAAGGAGCAGACCAGGAAAGGACGCGACAATGCGCACAACCCTCATTCTGATACAGGCCGGATTCCTGAGCGCCATGGCGGTGATCGGCGCGGCCAGCGTGGACACGCCAGCCTGCCCGCTCCCTGCGGCGAACGCCCAGCATTGCGACCTGACGAAGTAGGGGGCGGCCCTACCGCGCCGCCTCGATCGCCGGGCGGATGGTGTTTTCCAGCACCCGCCCGGTGATCGGCCCGGCAAAGCGAAGCACGATATTGCCCTCTCCGTCGATCACATAGGTTTCGGGCACGCCGTATAGGCCCCAGTCAAGCGCCATGCGCCCGCTCTCGTCCGCGCCCATGGCGGCATAGGGATTGCCCAGTTCCGCCAGAAAGCCGAGCGCGTTGTCGGGCTTGTCCTTGTAGTTCACGCCGTAGATCGGCACCCCCTCGCGCGCCAGTTTCTCCAGATTGGGATGCTCCGCCCGGCAGGGCGCGCACCAGCTTGCCCAGTAATTCACCAGCTTCACCCCCTCGCCGCGCAGATCGGCGTCGCGCAGCAGCGGCCCGTCCCCCAGCGGCGTCACCTGCACCGCGGGCGCCGCCCGCCCCGCCAGCGCCGAGGGCAGATCATCGGGGTTCTCGCGTTGCAGCCCCACCAGCGCGAACGCGGCAAACGCGCCGAACACGATGAGCGGCACCAGCATCAAGGGTTTAACCATCGGTTTTCCTCCGGCCTTCGATCTCGTCGAGCGCGCGCCGCACGCGGGCCGAACGGTGCAGGCTCGCCCAGACCAGCCCGGCGATCAGCACCAGCGACACCCCGTAGGAGGCCAGCACCGGCACCGCGTATTTGCCCAGATCGGGGATCATGCCCGCATCCTTTCCCGCGCCACAAGCGCGCGCATCCGTCTTGCCCTGATTTCGGTGCGCGTGCGCACCAGGACAAGCGCGACGAAAAGCAGCACGAAACCCGCCATGCTCACGTAGAGCGGCAGCTTGAAGACCATGTCCATCCGCTCTCCCGGCCTGACCGAGAGCGACGCGCCCTGATGCAGCCCCTGGCTCCAGAAATTGACCGCGTAACGGCTCAGAAGGGCAAAGACCGAGCCGACAAGGCACAGGATCGCGGTCAGGTCCGCCGCCGTGTCATCGTTCTCGATCGCCTCCCAGAGGGCAATATAGCCCAGATAGAACAGGAACAGGATAAGAAAGCTCGTGAGGCGCGGGTCCCAGGCCCACCAGGTGCCCCACATCGGCTGCCCCCAGATCGCGCCGGTGACCAGCGCAATCAGCGTCATCACCATCCCCACCGGGGCTGCGGCGCGCGCGGCCAAGGCGCTCACATGGTGGCGACGCACGATCCAGATGAGCGACGTGACCAGCATCATCAGCCAGGCATTGATCGCCATCAGCGCCGCGGGCACGTGCAGGTAGATGATCTTGACGGTTGCGCCCTGCCGGAAATCGTCGGGCGTGAAGAAGAACCCCCAGACCAGCCCCACCGCAAGCGTCAGCGCCGCGAGCCACGCGCATACGGGCAGCACGCGGTCGGTGGTCTCGATGAATTTCTTCGGGTTGGCATAGGTCCAGAGCGCGTTCAGGTTCATCGGGCTGATCCCTCGGTCATCGCAGGTTGACCCTCAATACCGCAGCCGAGGCGAAAGGCAAAAGCGCGATCGTGCCGCAGGTGATCCCCGCCAGAAGCGCGAGCGGCGTGCCCGGTGCCAGCCCCTCGGCCCCGCGCCGCGCCACCTCGGCGCCGAATATCAGCGTGGGCATGTAGAGCGGCAGCACCAGCAGGCTCAGCAGCAACCCGCCGCGCTTCAGCCCGACGGTCAGCGCCGCGCCGAACGTGCCGATCACGCTGAGCGCGGGCGTCCCGAGCGCGAGCGAGGCCACCAGCCAGCCGAATCCCGGCGCGGGCAGGTTCAGCAGGATGCCGAGCACGGGCGCCGCCAGCACCAGCGGCAGCCCCGTGGTCAGCCAATGCGCCAGCGCCTTGACGCTCACGATCCCCTCCATCGGCAAGGGCGAGGTGGCCAGCAGATCGAGGCTGCCATCCTCCCAGTCGAGCGCAAGGATGCGGTCGAGCGACAGCAGGCAGGCCAGCAGCGCGCCCAGCCACAGGATGCCCGGCGCGATCCTGGCAAGAAGCGCACCTTGCGGCCCGACACCGAAAGGCACCAGCACCACCACGATGAGAAAGAACGCCAGCCCGAGGCCAAAGCCCCCGCCCGCCCGCATGGCAAGCCGCAGGTCGCGGGCCAGAAGCGCGATCACAGGAACGCCCCGTCGAAATCATCCGCCGCCAGCGGCGCGGCACGATAGGGTGCAAGATCGAATATCCGCGCCTCCGGTATCCGCAGGTCGATATGCGTGGCGATCAGCGCGGCCCCGCCGCCCGCCAGATGCGCGCGCACCACACCCGCGAACATCGCCACCGCGTCCGCGTCGAGCGAGACGGTCGGCTCGTCGAGCAGCCAGATCGCGCGCCCCGTCACCAGAAGCCGCGCCAGCCCCAGCCGCCGCTTCTGCCCGGCCGAGAGCGCGCCGGCCGGACGGGCGGCGAGCGGGTCCAGGCCGAACGCCGCGAGTGCCAACGAGATATCATTGGTGCCAAAGACCTGCGCCCAGAACCGCAGGTTCTCCTCGACCGTCAGCGTGGCCTTGATCCCGTCGGCATGGCCCGCATAGACAAGGCTCTCGGGCGCGGCCTCGACCCGGCCCGCCAGCGGCGGCTGCAACCCCGCCACCGTGCGCAGCATCGTCGTCTTGCCGATGCCGTTGGGGCCGCGCAACACCAGCGCCTCGCCGGGCAAGAGGGTCAGCCCCACCCTTTCCAGCACGGGGATCCCCCCCCGCGCCACGCTCAGATCGCAAACGCTCAGCACCATGCGCCCTGCCTAGCCCAAAGCCGGCACCGCGAAAAGCGACGTTTGTCATGAAGATCGCCCATCGCTGTCGTTCGGTCCCCTGGAAGTCGGGGGCGCTGCTTGCGGCAGGTGATCCCGCCCGGTCGCGGAAACCTCACTCTTGTCGCGTATGGCGTTGGGGTTCGAGCATGTAGACCCCTTCCGGCAGATCGAGCGCCGCGCCCAGGTCGCGCAATTGCGACATGGACAGGGTGATCTTTTGCGTCCGGTCGGTGCGCGGATCGTATTGCTCGATGGTGACACATTCCTCGAATGCATTGATGATCACATCCTCGAGCAAGGACGCCCCGCCCTCATCGACAAGGGTAATCACGGTCGAATCGAATTCGTGTTCGATGGAAAACATGCAGGCAGCCTATCGCGGCAGCCACTGGATGCAAACCGCGATGCGAAATGGTCACAAGGAGGGGTGGCGGGGCGGCGCATCCCTGCTAAGTAGATCGGATGAAGATATAGCGAGGAATTGTCGTGCGCCGGATTGCCTGCCTTGCCCTGATCGTTCTTGCCTCCTGCGTCGAGGTCTCGCAGACAGGCCAGCCCACCCGCCCCGCGCCGCAGCCCGCGGTCGCGCAGCGCCCCGCCGCGCCCGTGGTCACGCGCGACAAAATCCAGCAATTTTTGACCGTCGTGCAGCGGGTGGAGCCGGTGGCCGAGCGCGAATGCCGCAGCCGCTCGCCGCAATTCAACTGCGATTTCCGCATTGTGGTCGATGACCGCCCCGGTCAGCCGATCAATGCCTACCAGACGCTCGACCGCAACGGTCAGCCGATCCTTGCCTTTACCCTGCCGATGATCGCCTCCGTGCGTAATGCGGATGAACTGGCCTTTGTCATGGGCCACGAGGCATCGCATCACATCGCGGGCCATATCCCCCGCCAGCAGCAAAGTGCTGCGGCGGGCGCGCTCATTCTGGGCGGCATCGCCGCTGTCACCGGGGCCGGACAAGAGGCGGTGGATCAGGCGGTTCGCGTGGGCGCCGGTGTCGGCGGGCGCGTCTTTTCCAAGGAATATGAGCTTGAGGCCGATGCGCTCGGCACGGTCATCACGCATAAATCGGGCTATGATCCGGTGCGCGGCGTCGCGTTCTTCTCGCAGATCCCCGATCCGGGCAACCGCTTTCTCGGCACCCATCCGCCCAATGCGCAGCGGATCGAAACGGTGCGCCGCGTGGCCGCCGGGCTCTGAGCCGCGCCGCGCCGCTTCGCCGGTTTGATGCAGATCAAGGCGAGCGCCTGCGCCCTCGCGCATCCTGCGGTGCATCCAGCAGGAGGTTTCGCCCATGAACACCACCCGAACGCTCAAGCGTCACGCAGCCCTCGTGGACCGCATGTCTTCCGCCCAGGGCGTTGACCTCGAACAGAAGATGATGGAGGGCCTGCTCACCCCCGATGACCTGGGCACGATGGTCCTGAGCTGCACCGGTTGCGCCCATCCCGGCGATTGCGAACATTGGCTGGCCAGCCACGAGGACGGCGCGGCCGCGCCCGGCTATTGCCGCAACCTCGATCTTTTCGCCGATCTCAAGGCCGGGCGCCGCGTCTGAGGCGCGGCCGCGCCGCGCCACCTGTTCAACGCGGTCGCAAGTCTGCGCCAAGGCCCGCCATCAGCCTCTCGAAGGCGGGGAAGGATGTCGCAATGGGGCTGGCGTCATCGACGCCGACCGGGTCTTGCGCCGCCATGCCCATCACCAGAAACGACATCGCAATGCGGTGATCGAGATGGCTTGCGCAGGTCTGCCCGCCGGGAACGCCGCCCGGTCCCCGGCCATGGACGATCCACCAGTCGGGGCCATCCTCGACCGTCACGCCGCCCGCGCGCAGCCCCGTGGCCATGGCCTCGATCCGGTCGCTTTCCTTGACGCGCAATTCCCTGACGCCGCGCATCACCGTCGCCCCTTGGGCAAAGCTCGCCACGACCGAAAGGATGGGATATTCGTCGATCATGCTCGCCGCACGCTCGGGCGGCACCTCGATGCCGCGCAGGTCGGGCGAGAAACGCGCGCGCAGATCGGCCACCGGCTCGCCGCCTTCCTCGCGCGGGTTCTCGTAAACGAGATCCGCGCCCATCTCGCGCAGCGTCTCGAACAGGCCCGCGCGTGTGGGGTTCAACCCGATATTCGGCACCAGCACGTCCGAGCCCGGCACGATGAGCGCCGCGCAGACAGGAAAGGCCGCCGAGGAGGGATCGCGCGGCACGGCAATGGTCCGGGGCTGCAATTCGGGCTGGCCCGTCAGGGTGATGACGCGGCCCTCGCTCGTCACTTCGGTGACGATCTCGGCGCCAAAGCCCGCCAGCATCCGCTCGGTATGATCGCGCGTCGCCTCGCGCTCGATCACCACGGTCTGCCCCGGCGCGTTCAACCCCGCCAGCAGCACCGCCGATTTCACCTGCGCCGACGGCACCGGCACGCTATAGCGCACCGGCACCGGGTATTGCGCGCCGATGATCGTCATCGGCAGCCGCCCGCCCGAACGCCCCACCGCCCGCGCCCCGAACAACGCCAGCGGATCGGTGACGCGCGCCATGGGCCGCCTGTTGAGGCTGGCGTCGCCGGTAAAGGTGGCGGTGATGGGCGAGGTCGCCATCGCCCCCATGATGAGCCGCACCCCGGTGCCGGAATTGCCGCAGTCGATCACCTGACCCGGCTCGGCAAGGCCGCCCACGCCCACGCCCCGCACCCGCCATGTGCCATCATCGTCGCGCGCGACCTCGGCCCCGAAAGCGCGCATCGCGCGCCCCGTGTCGAGCACGTCCTGCCCTTCCAGAAGGCCGGTTATCACCGTCTCGCCCACCGAAAGCGCGCCAAGGATCAGCGCCCGATGCGAGATCGACTTGTCGCCGGGCACCTCGGCCAGGCCGGAAAGCGGCCCGGCGCGGTGCGCGGTCATGGGAACGGGGGTGGCGTGGCCGGACATGAACGCTCCTGAATACGAAATCGCCTGCCTGATAGCGCAGGCAGGCGATCCCGTCCATGGGGCAACAAGGCCCGAGGCTCAGTCCACGTCGAATTCGAGCGGGCGGATCTGCCGGAACTTGCCCGTCGCCTCGAGCGCGGCGAGGGCCTCGGCGGGCACCGGCTCGTCCACATAAAGCAGCGCGATCGCCTCGCCGCGCGCCTCGGCGCGGCCCAGCGTAAAGTTGGCGATGTTGACGCCGTGCTCGCCCATGATCTGCCCCAGTATGCCGATGATGCCGGGCACGTCCTCGTTGGTGGTATAAATCATGTGCCGCCCGATCTCGGCGTCGATATTGATGCCCTTGATCTGGATGAAGCGCGGCTTACCGTCCGAGAACACCGTGCCACCGATCGAGCGCTCGCGCTTGTCGGTCACCACGGTGATCTTGATATATCCCTCGAAGGCGCCCGACTTGTCCTGCTTGGTGGTCGAAATCTTCATGCCGCGTTCCTTGGCGATGATCGGCGCCGAGACCATGTTCACCTCGGGATTCACCGATTTCATGATCCCCGCCATGGCCGCCGAGGTCAGCGCGCCGAGATTCATCTCCGAGGCCACCCCGTCATAGAGGATGTTGACGGCCTTGATCGGCTCGTCGGTCATCTGGCCGATGAAACTGCCCAGATGGCCGGCAAGGCTGATCCACGGCCCCATGAGCTTGGCCTCCTCGGACGTCACCGAGGGCATGTTGAGCGCATTGGTCACGGCCCCGGTCAGCAGGTAATCCGACATCTGCTCGGCCACCTGAAGGGCCACGTTCTCCTGCGCCTCGGTCGTCGCCGCGCCGAGATGCGGCGTGCAGACCACATTGGGCAGGCCGAAAAGCGGGTTTTCCACAGCCGGCTCCACCGCGAACACGTCAAACCCCGCACCGGCCACATGGCCCGATTTCACAAGATCGGCCACCGCCGCCTCGTCCACCAGCCCGCCGCGCGCGCAGTTGATGATGCGCACGCCCCTCTTCGTCTTTTCCAGCGCCTCGCGGCTGAGCATGTTGCGGGTCTGATCGGTCAGCGGCACATGCAGCGTGATGAAATCCGCCCGCCTGAGCAGATCGTCAAGCTCGACCTTTTCCACCTGCATCTGCTCGGCCTTTTCCTGGCCGAGATATGGATCATAGGCGATCACCTTCATCTTGAGCCCGCGCGCCCGGTCGCAGACGATCCCGCCGATATTGCCTGCGCCGATCACGCCGAGCGTCTTGCCGGTCAGTTCGACCCCCATGAAGCGCGATTTCTCCCATTTGCCGGCATGGGTCGAGGCGCTGGCCTCGGGGATTTGCCGCGCCACGGCGAACATCATCGCGATCGCGTGTTCGGCGGTGGTGATCATGTTGCCAAATGGCGTGTTCATCACGATCACGCCCTTCCTGGAGGCGGCGGGAATGTCCACATTGTCCACGCCGATCCCGGCCCGGCCGATCACCTTGAGGTTGGTGGCCGCCGCAAGCACCGCCTCGGTCACCTTGGTGGCCGAGCGAATGGCAAGGCCGTCATATTGCCCGATCACCTGCGCCAGGCGCTCCTTGTCCTTGCCCAGATCGGGCAGATAATCGACCTCGACGCCGCGATCGCGAAAGATCTGCACGGCGGTTTCAGACAGCTTGTCGGATACGAGAACCTTGGGGGCCATGGTCGGGCTCCTTTGATGAAAAACCGGGGGGGGCGGCCCGACCTCTTTCGATGAGGCCGGGCCGATTTCCTGCAAGGGAAGGCGGGGTCACGCGGCCTGTGACTGCGCCGCGATCTCGGTCTGATACGCCCACTCGATCCAGGGCATCAGAGCGGCCACATCCTGCCTCTCGACCGTGCCGCCGCACCAGATCCGCAGACCCGCGGGCGCATCGCGATAGGCGCCGATATCGAGCGCGACGCCCTCCGCTTCCAACCGCTTTGCCACCGCCTTGGCAAAGGCCGCGCCATCATTGATGCGCGCATCGTCGAAGCGCAGGCAGACAGAGGTGTTGGAGCGGGTCGCCGGATCGGTGGCGAGGAAGGCCAGCCAGTCGCGCGCCGCCACGAAATCGGCCACCGTGGCGAGGTTCGCATCCGCCCGTGCGATCAGCCCGCCAAGCCCCCCGACCGAGCGCGCCCAGTCGAGCGCGGCAAGGTAATCCTCGACCGCCAGCATCGAGGGGGTGTTGATCGTCTCGCCCTTGAAAATGCCCTCGATCAGCTTGCCGCCCTTGGTAAGGCGGAAAATCTTGGGCAGCGGCCAGGGCGGGGTGTAGCTTTCGAGCCGCTCGACCGCGCGCGGGCCGAGCACGAGCATCCCGTGCGCCGCCTCGCCACCCAGCACCTTCTGCCAGGAGAAGGTGGTCACGTCGAGCCTGTCCCAAGGCAGGTCCTGCGCGAAGGCGGCCGATGTCGCGTCGCAGATCGTCAGCCCGGCGCGATCCGACTTGATCCAGTCGCCATCCGGCACGCGCACACCCGAGGTCGTGCCGTTCCAGGTAAAGACCACGTCATTGTCGGTATCGACCGAGGCCAGATCGACGATCTCGCCATAATCGGCGGTCTTCACCTCGGCGTCGAGCTTGAGCTGCTTGACCACATCGGTGACCCAGCCCGCGCCGAAGCTCTCCCAGGCCAGCATTTCCACGGGGCGCGCCCCCAGAAGCGACCACATCGCCATTTCCATGGCCCCGGTATCCGAGGCGGGCACGATGCCGATACGGTAATCGGCGGGGATGCCGAGAATCTCGCGCGTGCCCTCGATGGCCGCCCTCAGACGCTCCTTGCCGACAGCGGCACGGTGCGAGCGCCCGAGCGGGGCACCGGCAAGCAGGTCGAGGGAATATCCGGGAAATTTGGCGCAGGGGCCAGAGGAAAAACGCGGGTTTTCCGGCCGCGCGCCGGGCTTTGCAATAGCCATGTGCTACCCTTCCAGATAAGCGCCCCTCGTTGGGGAGGGGTGTCCCGCGGACGCCTCTACACAAACCCCTTGAAAACAGCAAGCCCCAAAGCGCGTTGCCGTGCAGGTTCTGGTGACTTGCCGCAGAATGAAACGGGAACATTCCGGATCAAGTGGCACAAAACTGACACAGGGTGTTTGCTGAATGTTTCCCTGGGAATGGCCGAGAGGGCCGACCGCGAGCCGATAACCAAGCTGCTTTTGCCAGCGAGTTATACCAACGGCCCTATGAATTGACCGCTTTGGCATATTCTCGGTCACTGATGCCAACGGCCCTTTCTTTTGACCTCTTTGGCGTAATCCCGGCTTGTGATGGATTGAACGGTTTCGATGTCGTTGGCGAAGAAGTTCCAGACATCGCAGCATCGGCCGACGATTTCCTCGCTGGTTTCGAAGACGGAGATGGCGAGCTTGTTGGCACGCAGGCAGGCCCGGACATTCTCGATCGGATTTAGTTCCGGGGCATAGGGCGGGAGCTGACTGGCCGAGCCGCACGGTCAATCGCGGCTTTGCCGCCTTCCGCGACCGGGCCTTTCGCCCGCTCATGGGGGGTGTCATCCGCGCGCGCCATGCGGTCATCGCCGGGGTGATCGTGCTGCTGGCGGTGCAGATCGGCGCCTTCCTGCGCGGCGATGTCACCTGGCGGTTTTTCAACGCGCCCGAGCAGGGCAGCGTCACGGGCAATTTCGCCATGGTTCCGGGGGCTGCGCGCGCCGACGCGGTGGCGCAGATGCGCGCCCTGCAAGAGGCGGTGCTGGCACTTGGCGCGGACCATGAGGCAGAGCATGGGCTCAACCCCATCGTGCATGTCATGGCGCAGGTGGGCGGCGCTGCGCGGCGCGGCATGGCCGGGGCCGACACGCGCGACGCCGATCTGGTGGGCAGCATCTCGATCGAGCTGATCGACCCCGATCTGCGCCCCTATTCGAGCTTTGCCTTCGTCGCCGACCTGCAAGATCGCGTGCCGCGCCTGCCGCTCACCGAAGAGCTGAGCTTTCGCGGTGTGCGCTCCGGTCCCGGCGACGATGCGCTCGACATGGCGCTTTACGGGGCCGCGGCCGAGGCGCTCAAGACCCGGCTCGCCCGTTACCCGGAAGTGTCCGCGCTGGAGGACAACCTTGCCTGGGACAAGGCCGAACTGGTGCTCGACCTCACCCCGCACGGGCAGGCGCTCGGGTTCAGCATCGACGACCTGGGCCGCACCCTGCGCAACCGCGTGAACGGCATCGAGGCCGCCACCTATCCCGACGGGCCGCGATCCGCCGCGATCCGGGTGGAACTGCCCGACACGGACCTGTCGGCGGATTTCCTCGAAACGATGCAGTTGCGCAGCGCCTCGGGCCAGTATGTGCCGCTCGCCGATATCGTCACCGTCACCACCCGCACCGGCTTTGCCACCGTGCGGCGCGAGCGCGGGCTGCGCCATGTCAACGTGACCGGCGACATCTCCGAGGACGATCCCGAGCGCGCCGCCGGGATCATGCGCCTGCTCGAGGCCGAGATCCTGCCCCGGATCGCGGGCACCTACCAGGTGGAATATCGCATCGGCGGGCTGAGCGAGCAGGAGAGCGACTTCATCGCCGACGCGCGGCTTGGTCTCATGCTTACGCTTCTGGGCATCTACCTCATGCTGGCACTGGTCTTTGCCAGCTGGACGCCGCCCATGGTCGTCATGGCGGTGATCCCCTTTGGCCTTGTCGGGGCGATCTGGGGGCATGTTCACTGGGATGTGCCGCTGTCGATGTTCTCGGTCGTGGGGCTGCTGGGGATGGTGGGCATCATCATCAACGATTCCATCGTGCTGGTGGCCTCGATCGACGACCATGCCAGGCGGCGCGGTCTGGTCCCTGCGATCATCGAGGGCACGGCGGACCGGCGGCGGCCGGTGCTGCTGACCACGCTGACCACGGTGCTGGGGCTGGCGCCGCTTCTGTTCGAGCGCTCCACGCAGGCGCAATTCCTCAAGCCGACGGTGGTCACGCTGGTCTATGGGCTGGGCTTTGGCACGGTGCTGGTGCTTTCTCGTCGTGCCCGCGCTCATGGCCATCGGGCGCGATCTGGCGCGGCCATGGGCGGCGCTGCGGCGGGGCTGGCGCGCACCGGGGGCGGCATTGTTGCTGCACGGGGCGGCGGTGGTGCTGTCGCTTTGGTTCGTGGTCACGCTTGGCCGGGTTCTGGTCACGGGGGCCTTGCCCGCACCTCTCGCGGGGCTGCCCCTCGACCCGCTGGCGGGTGCGCTCGTGCTGTTCCTCTCGGGCAGCGCGGCGGTCATCGGGCTGCTCATGGCCGGCACGGTGATCGGTCCCGGATCGGTCTTGCGCCGGTCCGGATCTGGCGCTACCCCTGCGCCATGAGGATCCTGAGCGACGACAGCTTTGCCGCCGAGGCCGACCGGGGCGCGTCATGCGCCATCGGCAATTTCGACGGTGTGCATCTTGGCCACCGTGCCGTGATCGAGCTTGCGCGCGAGGCCGGCGAGCGCATCGGCGCGCCGCTCGGTATCGTCACCTTCGAGCCGCACCCGCGCGAATTCTTCGCCCCCGACGCGCCCCCCTTTCGCCTGACAAACGCCGAGGCGCGCGCGCACCGGCTGGAAGAACTGGGGGTCGAGCGGCTCTATCAGTTGCCATTCAACGCCGCGCTGGCCGCGCTCACCCCCCGCGCCTTTGCGCAGGAGGTGCTGGCCGATGGTCTTGGCCTTGCCCATATCGTCGTCGGCGAGGATTTCTGCTTTGGAAAGGGGCGCGCGGGCAATGCCGCGATGTTGCAGGAGTTCGGCGCGGAAATGGGCTTTGGCGTGACCATCGCCCCGCTTGTCGAGGACGACGGCAGGCGCGTCTCATCGACCGCGATCCGGCAGGCCCTGACCGAGGGCCGCCCGCGCGACGCCGCCGCCATGCTGGGCCACTGGCACCGGATCGAGGGGCCGGTCCTGGCCGGCGAGAGGCGCGGGCGCGCGCTTGGCTATCCCACCGCCAACATGTCCATCGCCGGGCTGCACCCACCGCGTTTCGGCATCTACGCGGTGCTGGTGGACGTGTTGGGCGGGCCGCACAAGGGGCACTATCACGGCGCCGCCTCGCTTGGGGTGCGGCCGATGTTCGGGGGCGAGGTCGCCAACCTGGAGACGTTCCTCTTCGACTTTTCCGGCGATCTTTACGGCACGCATCTCTCGGTGGGCCTGGTGGAGTATCTGCGCCCCGAAGCGACGTTCGAGAGCCTCGACGCCTTCATCGCGCAGATGGACGCCGATTGCGCCCGCGCCCGCACTATCCTGGCCGCATTATGAGCGATCCCATCGACCGCACCGGCCTGCGCCCCCGCTACTGGGAGACGACACCGCTTGCCCGCATGACGCAGGCGGAATGGGAGGCGCTCTGCGACGGCTGCGGCAAGTGCTGCATGAACAAGCTCGAGGATGACGAGACCGGCGAGGTCGCGTTCACCCGCATTGCCTGTCGGCTGTTCGACGATAGCACCTGTCGCTGCGGGCAATATCCGATCCGGCACAGGTTCGTGCCGGAATGTATCACGCTGAAGCCCAACACCATCGCGCGCCACGCCTACTGGCTGCCCGAGACATGCGCCTACAAGCTCCTGCATCGGGGCAAGCGGCTTTATGACTGGCACCCGCTGATTTCGGGCGACCCGCAGAGCGTGCATGACGCGGGCGTATCCATGCAGCACCGCACCCTGCCCGAACACGAGGTCCCCGAAGAGGACTGGGAAGACCACATCATCGAAGAGCCGGTCCCATGAATTTCGCCTCCGACAATGCCGGGCCGGCCCTGCCGCAGGTCATGCAGGCGATGATCGCGGCCAACGAGGGGTTCATGCCCTCCTATGGCGAGGACGCGGCGATGGGCCAGGTGCGCGACCGGCTGCGCGCGCTGTTCGAGGCCCCGCAGGCCAGCGTCTATCTCGTGGCCACGGGCACGGCGGCCAACGCGCTGGCGCTCGCCACGCTGTCGCAGCCCTGGCAGACGGTATTCTGCACGCCGCTTGGCCATATCCACACCGACGAGTGCAACGCGCCCGAGTTTTTCACCGGCGGCGCCAAGCTGAGCCTGGTGGGCGAGGCCGACAAGATGACGCCCGCCGAATTGCGCGCCGCCATCGCCGCCTGGGGCAGGGGCGATGTCCACTCGGCACAACACGGCCCGCTCGCGCTCACGCAGGCGACCGAACGCGGGCGGCTCTATACCTGCACCGAGATCACCGCGCTCTGCGACGTGGCGCGCGGGCATGGTCTGCCCTGCTATATGGACGGCGCGCGGCTTGCCAATGCCATCGCCGCGCTTGGCTGCACCCCCGCCGAGATGACTTGGCGCGCGGGCATAGACGCGGTCAGCTTCGGCGGCACCAAGAACGGCTGCCTGGGCGTCGAGGCGGTGATCTTCTTCTCCCCCGAGAACGCCTGGGAATTCGAGCTGCGCCGCAAGCGTTCGGCGCATCTCTTCTCCAAGCACCGCTTCCTGTCGGCGCAGATGCTGGGCTATCTCGACGGCGGAACATGGCTCGACGCCGCGCGCAGCGCCAATGCGCGCGCCGCCTATCTCGCCGAGGGGCTGCGCGGGGTGGCGGAGGTGGATTTCGCCTTTGAACGACAGGTCAACATGATCTTTGCCCGCCTGCCGCGCGCCACCCATCAGCGGCTGCGCGCGGCGGGGGCGAGCTATGCGCTCCACGAGGGCCCGCTTGATAAGGGCCCCGGCGACACGCCGCTGCTGGCGCGCTTCGTCTGCGACTGGTCGATCACCGAAGAGGCCATCGACCGCTTTCTTGCCCTTCTCGCCGGATGACCCGGAGGAAAACCGCGCCCGAATCCCTTGACGCCCCCCGGCTTTGCGCCTAAAGACCGCGGACAGATTCAGGGGCGCTGCCTGTGGCGGTGCCCGTTCGTGTCAAGAAGGGCCTGCACGCGCCCTCACCCCATGACGAGGATGACCCCATGTCGCGCCGCTGCGAACTGACCGGAAAAGGCCCGATGGTTGGCAACAATTCCAGCCACGCCAACAACAAGACCAAGCGCCGGTATCTGCCGAACCTCAACGATGTGACGCTGCAATCGGAGACGCTCAATCGTGGCGTCCGGCTGCGCATCTCGGCCCATGCCCTGCGCAGCGTCGATCATCGCGGCGGGCTTGACGCCTTCCTTGCCAAGGCCAAGGATGACGAGTTGTCGGCGAACGCGCTCAAGGTCAAGAAAGAGATCGCCAGGGCGCAGGCCGCCAACGCCTGATCCTTTTGCGATTTTCCAGAGCAGCCCTGCCGCGCCGTGACGCTGCCGGGCTGTTTCCTTTTGTCGCTTGGCAGCGTGTCGCGCGCGGTCATATACCCGTCGGCATGATCCGCCTGCGCGCCCTCACGGCCCTCGGCCTCTGCCTCTTTCTGGTGCTGACCAGCGTCACGCTGGCCGTGGCGCGCGGCGCGCCGCAGCCCGTGGGGCAGATCGTTCTCTGCACCGGCGCGGGAACGAGGACCGTTCTCGTGGACGCGGACGGCGCGCCAATGTCGCCGCCGCATGTCTGCCCCGACTGCCTGCTGGCCTTTCACGCCACCGCCCCGCGCGATCCGCTGCCCGCGCCGCAGATGGCCGCGACATGCGCGCGCCATCGCTTTGCCGGGGCGGGCCATGTCACCACGCTGTCGCAACCGCCGCTCAAGGCACGCGCACCGCCCCGGTCGGTCTGATCGCCATTTTTCCCAACATCAGACCAGAAGGAGCGACCTCATGTCCCTCAAACTTGCCCTCGCCGCCACGCTCGGCCTTGTTCTTGCCACCCCCGCGCTTGCGCAGGAAATCCACATCCGCGACGCTTATGCGCGCGCCGCCAGCCCGATGGCCAGCAGCGGCGCGGCCTTCATGCTGATCGAGAATATCGGCGATGCTGATGACCGGCTGATCGGCGCATCCTCTCCCGTCGCGCAATTGGTGCAACTTCATACGCATCGTGAAGAGGGCGGGGTGATGAAGATGGTCCATGTCGAAGATGGCGTCGACCTGCAGGCCGGGGAGATCCTCGTCCTGCAACGCGGCGGCGACCATGTGATGCTGATGGGCCTCTCCGAGCCGTTCGAGCAGGGCAAGGAAATCTCGCTGACCCTCATCTTCGAGAAATCCGGCGAAATCACCATCAATGTTCCCGTGGACCTCGACCGCAAGCCCGGAAAGAACGGCCACTAAACGCCCCTGAGTAGCCCGGCGACCCAGCCGGGCACCACCGCCGAGGCGCGGCCCTGCCGCCGCTCGTGGAAATCCCGCGTGACAGCGGAGGGTTCGAGATTCATCTCGATGCAGCGCGCGCCGGCGTTCGCGGCGGTGCGCGCGAAACCGGCGGCCGGCCAGACCTCGCCCGAGGTGCCGATGGCTGCAAAGAGCGATGCCTGCGACAGATGGCTCTCGACTTCCTCCATCCGGTAGGGAAACTCGCCGAACCAGACAACGTCGGGGCGACAGGCGCGCGCGCCGCAGCGCGGGCACATATCGCCTTCGGACATCGAGAGCGGGGCCTGCCAGCGATGCGCGCAGGCCGCGCAGAGCGCGCGGGCCAGTTCCCCGTGCATGTGGATCACGTTGCGGCTGCCCGCCGCCTCGTGCAGGGCGTCCACGTTCTGCGTGACGATCACCACCTCGGCGCCGGCCTCGGCCTCTAGGCGCGCCAGTGCCAGATGCGCCGCATTGGGCCTTGCCTCGGCCAACAGCGCGCGGCGCTCGTTGTAGAAGCGGTGCGCCAGTGCCGGGTCGCGGGCGAATCCCTCGGGCGTGGCGACATCCTCGAGGCGGTGTTGCGTCCACAGGCCGCCGGGATCGCGGAACGTTCCCAGCCCGCTCTCGGCGGAGATACCCGCCCCGGTGAGAATGACAATCTTTTTCATCGCGCCCTCCATGCCCCGACTGTGCCAGAGCAAAAGCGCAGTGACCAGCCCGGGCGGCCGGCTACTCGGTCGTGCGGCCCGAGACCTTTTCAAGATGGATCCGCAGATGCTCGGCCTCGTAGCGCGCCTCGCGCAGCCCCTCCATCGTCGCCGCCAGTTCCGCCTCGGTCTGGCTGAGCTGATTGGTCAGTTCGGCCTCGCGCTGTTGCAGGTAGGTGATCGCCTGATCGCGGGTCTCTTCGGCCTCGTGCAATTCCTGCGCCAGCCGCTCCAGCTCTCCGACATCGGATGCCTGCACCCGCACGAAGCGATGCACCAGCCAGTTGGCAAACCACCCCATGCAGAACGCCACAAAAAGCACGATGGCCGTGACGATGATGAATTCAGTCCTGTTCATCGGCTGGGGGATCCTGGCTGGCTGTGTCGTTGCCGCCTTCTTCCCCCGTATCCTCGAGGCTTTCAAGCCCTGTCTGCTCCCCGGCCGCCGGCTCTGGGCGAATCACCAGGAATTCGATCCGGCGATTGGTCTCACGCCCCTCTTCGGTGGCGTTGTCGGCAATCGGGCGGCTCTCGCCATAGCCCCGTGCCTCGATCGTCGAGGTCAGCACGCGGCGCAGGCGCAATTCCTCGAGCACTGCGCGCGCGCGCTCGAGGCTGAGCCGTTCGTTCATTTCCTCGCGGCCCTGGCTGTCGGTATGGCCGCCGATCTCCATGGGGATCTCTCCGCAGGTCTTGAGGATGTCGGCAATCGCGTCAAGGATCGCGGTCCCTGCGCGGTCGATGGTGGCCGATCCCGGCTCGAACCCGATCTTGGCGTCGCGCTGCACCTCTTCGATGCGCGCTTCGCAGACTTCGGGGGAGGGCAGGCTTGCCACGGGGTCGAGCTGTTCGTGATAGACCACGTCGATGGCAAAGCGTTCGGCGCCGCCCAGGCGATCCGCCAGCAGCTGCGCGATCTCGGCCCCGGCGCTCTTGCGCCCGGTCTTGCCCGAAACCTCGATCACCTCGGGCGTGACCGTCACCGCGCCGTTGGAAAGGTGGCTCAGCGCCTCCAGCCCCAGAAGCACGCGCATCGACCAGTCGCGCGGCATGTCCCCGGCCACGCGCGCCGTCATGTGAACCGCGTCCGAAGTGAAGCGCGCGCGCGCGAAACTCGTGACGGTCTCGCGCATCTGCTCGCTGGCGACGCGCCCGCGCAACAGCACCTGCCCCTCGGGCGAGAGGGTGGCTATGAACTCGGGCGCCGCCGGCGCGCTGTCGTCCGGCAGCGGCGGCAAGGTGGCATCGAGCGCGAACACCTCGGGCAAGGCAACCTCCAGCGCGCCCACCACATCGTCAAAGAGGCGCTGATCCGTCCCCGCCACGGCCAGAAGCGCGATATCGGCGTCGGAAAAGGTGACGCTGCCCGCGCCCAGCTTGGCCAGCGCCGTTATCGCCGCCTCGACGGCGCGCGCCCATTGCGGCGTCGGCACGCCCATTCCCACGACGCAATCCGCGCCCCCGCTCAGCCCCGCGCGGGCCGCCGCATGCAGGATACGCTCGCGCGCCTCGTCGGTATCGGCCGAGCAGGCATCGAACCGCGCGCCGCGCTCGTCGATGACAAAGCGCATGGTAAAGGGCGTAATCACCGGGCGCGGCGCGGATATGTCGAGCGCAACCGCGACATCCTCGGGGGGGCGGCGGGCAAGGTCGATCTCGACCCGGCGCTTTTCCTCGGCGCTGTCCACCATGGCGGTGATCTCGACGCGTTCGGCGGTCACCGAAATCTTGCTGCGCGGCAGAAGGCCGAGCGAGCGCACGGCATGGCGCAGCGCCGGCCGCCAGGTGGCAGGGGCAGGATAATCGGCGGTATCGAGCAGGTCGGCGACCGGCGCGTTGCCGGTGGCATCGCCAATTTCGGCGAGCAACTTCTGCCGGTCGAGCGTTGCCGGCACGAGACCGATGAGGGAAACCCCCCGCTCGTTGCGCAGGATCTCGATGGCGAATTGCGGCGGGGCGATCGGCTCTGCCTCTTCGACCACGGTCTGATCGAGCACCCGCGCCGCATCCACCACCGACCCCGCCACCGAGAGCGCGGCAAAGCGATCGGCCTCGGTCGGCGCGGTGCCCGCCAGGAACACCTGAAGCCCGTCCGTGTCCGCATCGGCCCAGTGCATCCCGCGCGCGTCGAGCGCATCGCGCACCGCGCGGCGCGAGCCGTCCTCGATGGCGCTCACGGCGAAACCGGCCGCGACGACACAGAGCGCACCCGCGCCCAGGAACGTGCCGCCGATGGTCAGGATACTGGAGAGGCGCATGACGGACGAACCTTCGTCTTTGGAACACGCCCCCGTCTTAGGCGCGCGCCCGACCGGGCGCAATCAGACCACAAGCGCAACGGCGAAAAACAGCACAGGCAAGAGCCCCGCATCGCGGTTGGAGCGGAAAAGCCGCAGCAGGCGCCCGGTATCGTCCAGGTCCAGCTGCCGCAACTGCCAATGCATGTGCCAGCCCATTGCCAGGACCCCGCCAAGCGCGACCAGCAACACCGCAGGGTCCGGCGGGACCGCCAGAATGACCGCCGCCGTCATCAACAGCATGGTCGCCACGAGAAACCGCCGCAGCCAGCGCGGCGAGGTCTCGCCGAACAGCCGCGCCGTCGATTTCACGCCGATGAGGGCGTCATCCTCGGCATCCTGATGGGCATAGATCGTGTCGTAAAACAGCGTCCAGGCGATCCCGGCCAGATAGAGCACCACCGCCGGGGCCTCCAGCCGCCCGGAATGTGCCGTCCAGGCCAGCAGCGCGCCCCAGTTGAACGCCAGCCCCAGGAACACCTGCGGCCACCAGGTGAACCGCTTGGCGAAAGGATAGATCGCCACCGGCACAAGCGCGAGCACCCCGAGCACGATCGCCGCGCCGTTGAAGGTGAGCAGGACCAGGAACGCCACCAGCACCTGCGCGCCCGTCCACAGCAGCGCGCCGCGCAGCGTGACCTGCCCCGAGGGGATGGGCCGTGCCGCCGTGCGCGCCACGCTGCCGTCGATGTCGCGGTCGGTGATGTCGTTCCAGGTGCAGCCGGCGCCGCGCATCAGCACCGCACCGATGCCGCAGCCCGCGAAAATCCACAGATCCTGCCAGCCCGTGCGCCCGTCCGCCAGCATCGCCAGCAAGAGGCCCCACCAGCAGGGCAGAAGCAAAAGCCATGTCCCGATGGGCCGGTCCGCGCGGCTGAGCCGCAACCAGGGGCGCGCGGCCTCGGGCGCATGGCGATCCACCCAGTTGCCGGCATAGGCGTCGGCCACGGCGCCCGTGGCCTCTGGCGTCCGGTTTCCCTCGCTCATATGCTGGCCTCATGACAATGGACAAGATCAGGCTTTATCTAGAGCATCCGCTGGGGCAAGGGCAAACCCTTCCCCTGAGCGGGCCGCAGGCACATTATCTCTTTGGCGTGATGCGGCTCGGGCCGGGGGAGGGCTTGCGCGTGTTCAACGGGCGCGACGGCGAATGGCGCGCGACGGTCGCCGAGGCGGGCAAGCGCGGCGGCCTGCTGCTGTGCGAGACGCAGACCGCGCCGCAGCGCGATCCGCCCGACCTATGGCTCCTGTTCGCACCGATCAAGAAGGCGCGCACCGATTTCATCGTCGAGAAGGCCGCCGAGATGGGTGCGGCCCGGATCGTGCCCGTTCAGACCGAGTTCACCAATTCCGAGCGCATCCGCCAGGACCGGCTTCAGGCCCATGCCGTCGAGGCCGCCGAGCAATGCGGCGGCACCTTCGTGCCGGAAGTGGCGGACCTCGCCCGTCTTGACCGGCTGCTTGCGGGCTGGCCCGAGAACCGTCACCTGATGTTCTGCGACGAGGCCCTCGTGGGCACCGCGCCCGTGCTGCCGGACGATCTCGGCGGGGCGCCATGGGCGGTGCTGATCGGCCCCGAGGGCGGCTTTTCCGAACCCGAGCGCGCAAGGCTGCGCGCCTTGCCACAGGCCCATGCGGCGAGCCTCGGCCCCCGCATCCTGCGCGCCGATACCGCCGCCGTGGCCGCGCTCACGCTCTGGCAACTGCATTGCGGGGACTGGAGATGAGCCTTGTGCGCCCAGGTGCCTCCGATACCCTGCGCCGCTGGCGCGAGGTGCTGGTGGCGCTCGGGCTGGCCGCGCTCGGCCTGTGGTGGACGCTGAGCGGCTCTGGCCTGCTCCGGTGGATCGGCTGGGCGCTGATCCTTGCCGCCGCAGCCCTTGGGCTGTCCGCGCTGCAACGGGCGCGGTTCCGGCGGGGCGCGGGCGGGCCGGGGGTGGTGGTGGTCGATGAGGGGCTGATCGCCTATCTCGGGCCGCACGGGGGCGGCGCGGTGGCGCTGTCGGAGATCACCGCGCTGGCGCTTGACCCCGAAGGCCCGCATTGGGTGCTGTCGCAACCCGGCCAGCCCGACCTGCATGTTCCGCTCAATGCCGAAGGGGCAGAGACGCTCTTCGATGCCTTCGCTGCGCTTCCGGGCCTGCGCACCGAGCAGATGCTGGCGCGGATGCGCCGCCCCGGCCCCGCGCCCGAAACCATCTGGCAGCGTCACCCGCGCCCGACATCCCGCCCGAGGCTGCATTGACACCCGCGCCGAATGCCGCCAACTCTGACCCCCGACAAAAGCGCACGCCGTTCAGGAGACCCGAGCATGTCCATTCCCCAATCCGGCGGCGGGCCGATCGAGCGCCACGAACAACTGGCCGAGTATCTCGCCAGCGGCTGCAAGCCCGAGAGCGACTGGCGCATCGGCACCGAGCACGAGAAATTCGGCTATTGCAAGGATACGCTGCGCCCGCTGCCCTACGCGGGTCCGCGCTCGATCCTTGCGGTGCTGGAGGGGCTGCGCGACCGGCACGGCTGGGCGCCGATCGAGGAGGCAGGCCACCTCATCGGGCTGGAAAAGGACGGCGCGAACGTCAGCCTTGAGCCGGGCGGGCAGCTGGAACTGTCGGGCGCGCCGCTGGAAACCATCCACCAGACCTGCGACGAAGTGAACGAGCACCTGGCGGACGTCAAGGACATCGCCGACAAGGTGGGGGTGGGTTTCATCGGCCTTGGCGCGGCCCCGATCTGGCGGCACGAGGACATGCCGGTCATGCCCAAGGGGCGCTATCGGTTGATGACCGATTACATGGACCGGGTCGGCACCATGGGCAAATCCATGATGTATCGCACCTGCACCGTGCAGGTGAATCTCGATTTCGGCTCCGAGGCGGACATGGTGCGGAAATTCCGCGTGGCGCTGGCGTTGCAGCCGGTGGCCACCGCGCTTTTCGCCAACTCGCCCTTCTTCGAGGGCAGGCCCAACGGGCATAAATCCTGGCGCGCGCGCATCTGGCGCGATCTCGATCCGGCGCGCACGGGGATGCTGCCCTTTGTCTTTGACGAGGGGTTCGGGTTCGAGGCCTACGCCGAATACGCCCTCGATGTGCCGATGTATTTCGTCTATCGCGACGGTATCTATCACGACGCACTCGGCCAGTCGTTCCGCGATTTCCTGCGCGGCGAGTTGCCCGCGCTTCCGGGCGAGAAGCCGACGCTGAGCGACTGGGCCGATCACCTCACCACGATCTTTCCCGAGGCGCGGATCAAGAAATTCATGGAGATGCGCGGCGCCGATGGCGGGCCGTGGCGCAGGCTCTGCGCACTGCCCGCGTTCTGGGTCGGGCTGATGTATGACAAGGGCGCGCTCGATGCCGCCTGGGACCTGGTCAGGGGCTGGGATTCTGAGACGCGCGAGCGCCTGCGCGTGGCGGCAAGCGTGGACGGGCTTCAGGCAAAGGTGGGCGGGATCGACATGCTCGACCTGGCGCGCGAGGTGCTCGCTCTGTCCCATGCCGGGCTCAAGGCACGCGCGCGGCCCGGAGGCGGCGGCATGATCCCCGACGAGACGCATTTTCTCGACACGCTGCGCGAGAGCGTCGCGACCGGCCGAGCGCCTGCCGACGAGCTCCTCGCCCGCTATCACGGCGACTGGCAGGGCGATCTGAGCCGCATCTACGCCGAATACAGCTACTGAGCGTAGCGCGACACCGCCCCCGCCCGCGAACGATGCTGCATCCGCATAGTGCCGTTTTGTGGAACAAGCATGCGCAAATATCGCAATTCGGCTGATTTTCAGCGCATCTGGACTGCGGATTCGTCGTTTCCGGGACGATTGCAAGGTGATTCCCTGTTAGCTTTGGTTACCGGGCCGTCAAGACCCGGATAATGAAACCAACGAGGGAGACCCCGAACATGTCCGATAAATTCGTCGTCGGCTATGACGGCAGCGTATCGGCGCGAAGAGCGCTGGAATTTGCGGTCGAACGGGCCAAGGTACAAGGTGGCACGATCGTGCTGGCCCATGTGCTTGAATGGTCGCCATATTCCTTTCTTACCCCCACCGAACTCGAAGAGCGCCACAAGCGCCGCCGCGAAGAGATGGCCCGCGCCGAAGAGGCGCTGGCCAGCACCGTCGTGGCCGAACTCAAGGAGGCGGGCGTGCCGGTCGAGGTCGTGATCCGCTACGGCAACACCGCCGATTTGCTGTGCAAGATCGCCTCGGAGGTTGGCGCGGTGCAGATCGTCATCGGGCGCGAGGGGCAATCGGCGCTGGAGGCGCGGATCTTCGGCTCGGTCGCGGGGGCGCTTGTTCAGGCCGCGCCGGTGCCCTGCACCATCGTGCCATGAGACCAACAGGGACAGGGAAAAGGATAATGCATATGCAACGGATATATTTCACCTTGCCCGCCGCGGCCCTGGCGCTGTTGCCGGGCGTGGCGCAGGCGCAGGCGCTCGGCGACCGGATCGATTCGATCTTTGCCGCCAGCACCGGCTGGTTCGTGAACCTGATCTTTGCCTCGGTCTGGGGGGTGCCGTGGATCGTGGGCTGGCTGGTGATCGCCGCCGTGGTGTTCACCCTCTATTTCGGGTTCATCCAGTTCCGCGCCTTCCGGCATTCCATCGAACTGGTGCGCGGCGATTATTCCGACCCGAACGATGCGGGCGAGGTCAGCCATTTCCAGGCGCTGGCGACCGCGCTTTCGGGCACGGTGGGTCTTGGCAATATCGCCGGCGTCGCGGTCGCGGTGAGCATCGGCGGCGCGGGGGCGACCTTCTGGATGATCCTTGCGGGCCTTCTGGGAATGGCGACCAAGTTCACCGAATGCACGCTTGGCGTCAAATACCGCAACGAATACGAGGATGGCATGGTTTCGGGCGGGCCGATGTATTACATCAAGAAGGGCTTTGCCGAGCGCGGCCTGCCTCTGGGCGGGTTCATGGCGGTGATGTTCTCGATCTTCTGCGTTCTTGGCGCGCTGGGCGGGGGCAACATGTTCCAGGCCAACCAGGCAGCAAGCCAGGTCGAGGCGGTCGTGGGCATTCCCACATGGGTGACCGGGCTGACGCTCGCCGTCGTCGTGTTCGTCGTGATCGTCGGCGGGATCAGGTCGATCGCCCGCGTGACCGAAAAGGTCGTGCCGTTCATGGGCATCGGCTATGTTCTGGTGGCGATTCTCATCATCCTGATGAACGCCAACATGATCCTCTGGGCCGTTGGCGAGATCTTCCGGGGCGCGTTCACCGATTCGGGGATCGTCGGCGGGATTGTCGGCGCGATCATCCAGGGCTTCCGCCGGGCCGCCTTTTCCAACGAAGCGGGGATCGGCTCGGCGCCCATCGCTCATTCGGCGGTGCGCACCAGGGAGCCGATCACCGAAGGTTTCGTGTCGTTGCTGGAACCGTTCATTGATACGGTGGTGATCTGCACCATGACCTCGCTGGTGATCATCATCACGCAACAATTGCTGATCGACGCCGAGACCGGGCGCTACATCCTGAACGACGCGGGCCGGATCGCTACCGCGAGCGGAGCCACGGACGGCGTGCCGATCACCTCGGCGGCGTTCGGCTCGGTGTTTGGCTGGGCACCCTATGCGCTGGCCATCGCGGTGATCCTCTTTGCCTTCTCGACCATGATCACCTGGTCCTATTACGGCCTCAAGGCCTGGACCTAGATGTTCGGCGAGGGCAGGAATCAGGAGCTGAGCTTCAAGCTGATCTTCTGCGTCTTCGTGTTCATCGGCGCGGTCTCCAGCCTTGGTGCGGTGCTCGACTTCTCGGATGCGGCGCTGTTTGCCATGGGCGTGGTCAACATCATCGCTCTCTATTTCCTGATGCCGATCGTCAAGCGCGAGCTCAACAGTTATCTCGCGCGCCTGCGCAGCGGCGAGATCAGGAAATACAACTGAACGGGGTCTGAAATGCGCGCGGGCCGGGGGCGTCTCTCCGGCCCGTCATCGCGCTCGGACCCGGTGCCGCGTCAGCCCGCCCGGTGACGTGCCTCGGCCCGAAACCGGGTTTTCCCGGTTACGGCAAAGCGCCCGTCAGAGAGCTTTCGCAGCTTGCCCTCATGCAGGAGCCTGCCAAAAGAGCGCAGCCCCTCCTCGCGCGAGAACCCCTCTTGCTCCACCTGCTTCAGCATGGCCATGAGCTTCGGGCGCGAAAATTGGGCGCAGCCCTCTGCATCGGCCAGATAGGCGGCGGCGGCCTCGAGCAGATCGGGCAGCGCGGTCGCGCCCAGCTCCCTTGCGAACGCCACGAAACCCTCCCCGATTGCCTCGCGCATTCCGGGCTGCGGCGCGATGATGCGACGCGGCCGCACCGCCGCACGCCCGGCATCGACCCTTTGTTCGGGTGCCAGCCTGAGCGGGGCGAGCAGCGGCTCTTCGAGACGCGGGCGCGCGCGGGCGGCGGCAACCGGCGCGGGGCGGCGCGGGCGCAACGCGGCGGTCAGATCGCCGCGACCGGGGTTGGCATTCGGCGTGCGGGTCGCTTCGGCGCGGCCCTCCTTTTGCGCACGAGTCGCGGCAAGCGCGGCACGCAGGTGCTGGATGGTGTTGCGACGCCGGCTGGTTTCGGGGGCCGTCATCTGGCTGTCGGCCTCGTCGAAAATCCGCGCGAGATCGCTTTCCTGCGACATGTCCGCAGAACTGGCCCGGTCCGGCCCGTCGGCGAGACATGCCGGTTCCCTGCCGGTGTCGGGCTGCTCGCCTCGGCCGATACCCTCGTGGCACGCCGCATCAGGGATGTTCCCGAGACCGGTTTCATCCTCCGCGATTTCCTCCAAAAGGCCCTCGGCCTGCGCCACCTCGAAATCCGCACGCTTGACCTTCAGCACACGAGAGGCCCGCGCGGGTTGGGGGGGCGCCGCATCCTCCGCCCCGGCCCTGGGCACATCCGCCACCGCATCGGCCAGCAGCGCGGCGAGCGTGTCCTCCAGCTCCCCCGGCATTTCCGTGCCCGCCGCGTCCCCGGCGGCGCCACCGGACCGGGGCGAGGCCACGGGCGCATGCCCATGCGTCGTTTCCTCTGCGCGGAGCACGATCCCGCCTTGATGTTCAACCGAAACGACCCGGCCCGCGATACCGCGCCCTGCGATGTCCGCCAGAACCGCGGCATCCGGTATCGGCGGGTCGGCCTGAAGGTCACGGTCATCGCCGGCAAGATCACGAACATACCCGTCAATCGCCTTCATCGTCTCGAACGGATCGTCGAAGCCTTCCAGTGAGCACGAAAACGCGCCATAGGAGAGCGTCAGTATCTTGCTTGACCCTGCCATGTGAACAACTCGATCTGCGTGCCCGAAGGCACGGTTTTACGTTGCATTTCGTGACCGGATGGCCCGATTCCCGGACCTTTTCCGTATCATTTCGTGGGCGTATCGTGGCATCGGAGAATTAAGGTAATGATAATGGCGGCCAGATAATGATCGTTCGCGAAAATCAGCCAATCGCGCTCGTTGGCGGGGCGACGGTGGCGCCCGAGCGTTTGCGCGCCGCGCTGCGCCTCGCGCCGCTTCTGGTTGCCGCCGATGGCGGGGCAGATACCGCGCTTGCGGCGGGGGTGATGCCGCGCGCGGTGATCGGCGATTTCGACAGCATCAGCGAAGCGGCGCGCGCCCGCCTCCCGGAAACGATCCTGCACGAGATGGCAGATCAGGACACCACCGATTTCGAGAAATGCCTGACCCATGTCAGCGCGCCGCTGCTCATCGGGCTTGGCTTTACCGGCGACCGGGTTGACCACCAAATGGCCGCCTGCACCGCGCTGGTGCGCCACGGCGCGCAACGCTGCATCCTACTGGGGGATGTGGACCTGATGTTCCTGTGCCCGCCCGCGCTGTCGCTGCCGCTTGCGGCCGGGTGCCGCGTGTCGCTGTTTCCGATGGGCGCAGTCGAGGGGGTCTCGGACGGGTTGCGCTGGCCGATCGACGGATTGCGCCTTGCGCCGGACGGGCGCATCGGCACCTCGAACCTTGCGGAGGGACGCGTGACCCTTGAGGTGAGCGCGCCCAGGCTGCTGGTGATCCTGCCCGCAGAGACGCTCGATCTTGTCGTCGCCGCCCTTCTCTCGACCCAAGCCACATGGAGCCCCGCATGAGCCACACCGCCCGCGCCGCGCAATGGGTCGATGCCGTCATCTTCGATCTCGGGCGGCAGATGCGCTGGACCTTCCTGCCGCCCCTGATGGTCTATTTCGCCGCCGGCTTCTCGGGGCTGACGATGATCGTGGGCACCTTCTTCGTGAAGGAATATCTCGATCTGTCGGCGGCCTTCCTGGCGGGCCTTGCCTTCTGGGCGGGGCTGCCCTGGGCGCTCAAGATGCCCCTGGGGCATCTGGTCGATATCATGTGGCGGTGGAAATGGCTGCTGGTCCATCTCGGGGCGGGGCTGATCGCGGGATCGGTGTTCATCATGTATCTGCTGCTCACGCAGACGCAGGCGATGGTGGCGATCATGCCGATGGGCGCATGGTATGTGACCTCCTACCTGCTGGCGCCGACGGGCCTTGTGATCCAGGACGCGGTGGCCGATGCCATGTCGGTCGAGGCGGTGCCACGCATCGACGAGAACGGCAAAGACCTCGACCCCGAGACCTCGCGCGCGCTGCACACCACGATGCAGACGCTGGGCCGCTTTGCGCTGATCAGCGGCACGGTGGCGGTGGCGCTGCTCAACATCACGATGTTCTCGGGCATCGAGGCGCTGGACGCGGAGGGCAAGCGCGCGGTCTATGCCAGCATCTATCTGGCGGCGCTGGCGATTCCGCTGGTTTCGGTCTCTGGGGTGGTGCTGGCAGGGGTGCAGAAATGGCGCGCGCGCCGCGGGCTTCTGGGGCGCGGCCTGACCGAGGCCGAGGCGGACGCGCTGTTCGAGCGGACCGACGAGGAGACCACGCCCAACCCGTGGTATTTCATCGGCGGCGCGGCGTTCGTCGCGCTCTCGCTCACCATCGGGCTGAGCGACATGGCCATGGGGCAGGAGATCATCTTTGCCGGGTCGATGGCGATTGTCCTGCTGCTCATGCGCCAGCTTGTGGCGGTGCTGCCGGTGGCACAGGCGCGCACGCTGATCGGCACCGCGATCATCATCTTCATCTTCCGCGCGGTGCCGCGGGTGGGCGATGGCTATACCTGGTTTTCCATCGACGTGCTGGGGTTCGACCAGCAGTTCCTTTCGGTGCTGTCGCTCATCGCCTCGGTGCTGACGCTTGTCGGCATGTTGATCCTGCGCCCACTCATCGCCCATCACTCCATTGTCTATATCATCGTGGTCCTGACCATTGCCGGGGGGGTGCTGTCGCTGCCCAATATCGGGCTTTACTACGGCATTCAGAATATCACCGCGCCGCTCACCGGCGGCATTGTCGATGCGCGGTTCATCGCGATCATGGATACCGCGCTCGAATCGCCGCTGGGACAGATCGCGATGATCCCGATGCTGGCCTGGATCGCGCGCAACGCGCCGCCCGACCTCAAGGCGACGTTCTTCGCGGTGATGGCGTCGTTTACCAATCTGGCACTGTCGGCCAGTTCGCTTTTCACCAGGTATCTCAACCAGATCTTCGTGGTGACGCGCGAGGTGCGCGACCCGGTGAGCGGCGCGATCACGGCCTCCGCCGATTACAGCCAGCTTGGGCTGTTGATCCTGATCGTGAGCGGGCTGACCGTGGCGCTGCCGCTTCTGGCGGTGGCACTGGTGCAGCGCACCCGGCTCAGAAGCGTGGACTGAGCAAGCGCGCCGCCGGGCCGTTTGCCCATGCTTGGCCCGTCTTTCGACAAAATTGCGGGAAAGGCGCGGGTTGGAACGCTTGCAGGGCCGAAACCCCCCGCC
Source organism: Roseovarius sp. UBA6167 (assembly GCA_002428225.1). Taxonomy (GTDB): domain Bacteria; phylum Pseudomonadota; class Alphaproteobacteria; order Rhodobacterales; family Rhodobacteraceae; genus Roseovarius. The sequence continues at coordinate 52,329 of DIUD01000011.1, forward strand.
TATATACGCCGGGACACGCGGCGGCGAACCCATATCGCCGCCGTTCCCAAACCGGGGGCCGGATGCCGCTACGGGTCCGGGCTCCGCCACATCGCCTCAAGAAGAAGGGATCGAAAACATGGCCAAAGTCATCGGTATTGACCTCGGAACCACCAATAGCTGCGTCGCCATCATGGACGGCAGCCAGCCGCGCGTGATCGAGAATTCCGAAGGGGCGCGCACCACCCCCTCTGTCGTCGCCTTCACCGAAGGAGAGCGGCTTGTCGGACAGCCCGCCAAGCGGCAGGCCGTGACCAACCCCGAAAACACCATCTTCGGCGTCAAGCGCCTGATCGGTCGTCGTGTTGACGATCCCGATCTCGCCAAGGACCGGAAGAACATGCCCTTCAAGGTGGTCGATGGCGGCAACGGCGATGCCTGGGTTGAGGTGCGTGGCGAAAAATACAGCCCCTCGCAGATTTCCGCCTTCATCCTCGGCAAGATGAAGGAAACCGCCGAGAGCTATCTCGGCGAAGAGGTGACGCAGGCCGTCATCACCGTGCCCGCCTATTTCAACGATGCCCAGCGTCAAGCGACCAAGGACGCGGGCAAGATCGCGGGCCTCGAGGTGCTGCGCATCATCAACGAGCCGACAGCGGCCGCGCTCGCCTACGGTCTCGACAAGAAGGACAGCCACACCATCGCGGTCTATGACCTTGGGGGCGGCACCTTCGACGTGACCATCCTTGAAATCGACGACGGCCTCTTCGAGGTGAAATCCACCAACGGGGATACGTTCCTCGGGGGCGAGGATTTCGACATGCGGATTGTCAACTACCTCGCCGACGAGTTCAAGAAAGAGCATGGCGTTGATCTCAGGCAGGACAAGATGGCGCTTCAGCGGCTCAAGGAAGCGGCGGAAAAGGCCAAGATCGAACTGTCGAGCGCCAGCCAGACCGAGATCAACCAGCCGTTCATCTCGATGGGATCGAACGGGCAGCCGCTGCACATGGTGGTCAAGCTCACCCGCGCCAAGCTCGAAAGCCTGGTGAGCGATCTCATCGCCGCCTCGCTCAAGCCGTGCAAGGCCGCGCTGAAGGATGCCGGGATTTCTGCCTCCGACGTGGACGAGGTGGTGCTTGTCGGCGGCATGACGCGGATGCCCAAGGTAATCGAGGAAGTGACCAAGTTCTTCGGCAAGGAGCCGCACAAGGGCGTCAACCCCGACGAGGTTGTGGCCATGGGCGCCGCCATTCAGGCCGGTGTGCTTCAGGGCGACGTCAAGGATGTGGTGCTGCTCGACGTGACGCCGCTCAGCCTCGGGATCGAGACGCTCGGTGGCGTGTTCACGCGCCTGATCGACCGCAACACGACGATTCCCACCAACAAGTCGCAGATCTTCTCGACCGCCGAGGACAACCAGAGCGCCGTGACGATCCGCGTCTTCCAGGGTGAGCGCGAGATGGCCGCCGACAACAAGATGCTCGGCCAGTTCAACCTCGAGAATATCCCGCCCGCGCCGCGCGGCGTACCGCAGATCGAGGTGAGCTTCGACATCGACGCCAACGGCATCGTCTCGGTATCGGCCAAGGACAAGGGCACGGGCAAGGAGCAGAAGATCACCATCCAGGCCTCCGGCGGTCTGACCGATGAGGAAATCGAGCGCATGGTGCGCGAGGCCGAGGAGAATGCCGAGTCCGACAAGGCCCGGCGAGAGCTTGTCGAGGCCCGCAACCAGGCCGAAAGCCTCATCAACTCGACCGAGAAATCCATCGAGGAACATGGCGACAAGGTGGACCCGAGCACGATCGAGGCAATCGAGCTGGCCATTGCCGCACTCAGGGACGACCTCGAGAAGGACGACATCAGCGCCGACAAGATCAGGTCCGGCATCCAGAACGTCGCCGAAGCGTCGATGAAACTGGGCGAGGCGATCTACAAGGCCAGCCAGCAGGCCGACGAGGACGAGATCAAGGCCAGCGATGCCGGCCCCGGTGACGACGATATTGTCGATGCCGATTTCGAGGATCTCGACGACGACAAGCGCCGCTGAAGCCACAGCCAGAAGCCGGGGCCCTCGCGGCCCCGGCCTTCGTTTGAAGGAGTTCCCCGATGGCCAAACGCGATTATTACGAGGTGCTCGGGCTCAAGCGAGGCGCCTCGGCGGAAGAGATCAAGAAAGCCTACCGCCAGAAGGCCAAGGATCTGCACCCCGATCGCAACAAGGACAATCCCGACGCCGAACGCCTCTTCAAGGAGGTGGGCGAAGCCTACGACGTGCTCAAGGATCCCGAGAAGAAGGCCGCCTATGACCGCTTCGGCCATGCCGCCTTCGAGGCGGGCATGGGCGGGAATGGCGGGCCGCGCCCCGGCGCGGGCGGCGCCGGTGGGCAGGGCGATTTCGCCTCGGCCTTTTCCGATGTGTTCGACGATCTTTTCGGCGATTTCATGGGCGGCGGGCGCGGCGGCGGGCGGCAGCGGGCGGCGCGCGGCGCGGATCTGCGCTTCAATCTGCGCGTGACGCTGGAAGAGGCGTTCTCGGGCCTGCAAAAGACCATCAAGGTTACCAGCGCCACAACCTGCGATGCCTGTGACGGCTCGGGCGCCGAGGGCGGCGCGCAACCGGTGACCTGCCCGACATGCTCCGGCATGGGCAAGGTGCGCGCGCAGCAGGGGTTTTTCACCGTCGAGCGCACCTGCCCGACCTGCGGCGGGCTTGGCCAGATCGTCAAGAACCCGTGCAAGGCCTGCCAGGGCCAGGGACGCGTGCAGAAAGAGCGCGCGCTCAGCGTCAATATCCCTGCCGGCGTCGAGACCGGCACCCGTATCCGCCTCTCGGGCGAGGGCGAGGCCGGGATGCGTGGCGGCCCGCCGGGCGATCTCTATATCTTCATCGAGGTGGCCCCGCACGAGATTTTCGACCGCGAGGGCGCCGATCTCTATTGTCGCGTGCCGGTTTCGATGACCAAGGCCGCGTTGGGCGGCGACATCGAGGTGCCCACGATCGACGGCGGGCGCTCGCGCGTGACGATCCCGGCGGGCTCGCAATCGGGCCGACAGATGCGCCTGCGCGGCAAGGGGATGCCCGCCCTGCGCGGCGGTCCGAGGGGCGACATGATGATCGAGCTTGCGGTGGAGACGCCGGTGAACCTCACCCAACGGCAAAAGGAGCTGTTGCGCGAATTTGAGGCGTTGAGCGAGGATAACAACCCGAAAAGCAACACGTTTTTCTCCTCGGTTCGCAGCTTCTGGGATTCGATGAAGAGCTGACGGGCGCGTGTTAACGCTTTGCTAAGGCTCCGGTGCGATAGTCGGGGCATGAGCACGCGAAACGCCTTTCACGATATCTCGATGCCGCTTTTCGCGGCCTCGCCGCCTTTGGCGGGGCCCGAGCGTCTGCCTTCCTATATCCGGGACCATCGCAGCCGCTTGCGTGAGCGGTTCATGGGCGGGGGCGCGGCGGCGATGCCGGATTACGAGCTGTTGGAACTGGTGCTGTTCCGCGCCATTGCGCGACGTGACGTGAAGCCGCTGGCGCGCGCGCTCCTTGACCGGTTCGGCGATTTCAGCGGTGTGATATCGGCGCCTCCCGAACACCTGTCGGAGGTCGCCGGGATCGGCCCCGCCGTGGTGACCGAACTCAAGGTGGTCGAGGCCGCCGCGCACCGTCTGGCACAAGCGCGGGTGATCGGGCGGCCGGCGATTTCCTCCTGGGACGCGCTCATCGCCTATTGCCGTGCCAGCATGGCGCATCGCGGCACCGAGCAGTTCCGCGTGTTCTACCTCGACCGCAAGAACGTGCTCATCGCCGATGAGGAACAGGCGCGCGGCACGGTCGATCACGTCCCGGTCTATCCGCGCGAGGTGGTCAAGCGCGCGCTCCTGCTCGATGCCAGCGCCCTCATTCTGGTGCACAATCACCCATCGGGCGATCCCACGCCGTCACAGGCCGATATTGCCATGACCGAGGAGGTCCGGCGCGCGGCGGAGGCGCTCGGGCTGGTGCTGCACGATCACGTGGTGATCGGGAAATCCGCCGAGGTCAGCTTTCGCGCCGAGGGCTATCTGTGATCCCGGCGCCCCGATGCCTCGGCACGGGGATGAACCCCCCGCCCTGTTGCCTGTTCAACGGCCAACATGACTGACAGCCGCTGAAAAACGCCGCTCCGTGACGCGATCTGCAGGGCATTCGGGCGGTCAGGCGAGCCGCCCGTGGCAATGCTTGAACTTCTTTCCCGACCCGCAAGGGCAGGGATCGTTGCGCCCCGGATTGCCCCAGGTGGCAGGATCGGCCTCATTGAAACCGGGGGTCGCGTCGGGAAAATCCGCAGCCGTTGGCGTGGCCATGGCGTCCATCTCTGCACGCTGCTGCGCGAGATCGCGCGTCAACATGGCCTGCTCGTCCTCGGTCATCGGGCGAATCTGCGCCAGTTTCTGCGTCACATCGGCCCGAAGGCCGTCGAGCATCGCTTCAAAAAGCTGAAACGCCTCGGTCTTGTATTCGTTGAGCGGATCACGCTGCGCATAGCTGCGAAAGCCGACCACCGAGCGCAGATGTTCGAGCGTCAGCAGGTGATCGCGCCACTTGGCGTCGATGGTCTGAAGCAGCATCTGCTTTTCGATCATGCGCATGGTCTCGGGGCCGAATTGCGCGGCCTTGGCGGCCATCATCTCGTTGGCGGCCCTGTCGAGCCGCTCGATGATCTCCTCGTCGCCCACGCCCTCTTCGGCGGCCCAGTCGGCCACCGGCAGGTCCATGTTGAGCCGCTCGCGCACCGCCGCGCGCAGCCCTTCCGTATCCCATTGATCGGCATAGGTTTTCGGCGGCATGAATTCATCGACGAGGTCGGCGATGACCTCACCGCGCATGTCACTGATGATGCCGCTCAGATCCGCGGCCTTCATGATGTCGAGGCGCTGCTGGAAGATGACCTTGCGCTGCTCGTTCATCACGTCGTCGAATTTCAGCAACTGCTTGCGGATGTCGAAATTGCGCGCCTCGACCTTGGCCTGCGCGCGTTCCAGCGATTTGTTGACCCAGGGGTGAATGATCGCCTCGCCCTCTTTCATGCCGAGCGTCGAGAGCACCTTTTCGAGCCGCTCGGAGCCGAAGATGCGCATNNTTGTCGATGCGGCGGCTTTCATGGCGTTCGGTGGCCAGCACGAAGAGGCCCCCCGCCTGTTTCACCGCCTCTTCATCGGCGGCGTGTTCTTCTTCGATCCGCGCCCGGATCGCCTCGGGGTCGGCGTCGGGATCGGCGGCGATGGCCTCCATGATCTTGAACTCGACATTGCCGCCGAGCTTGATGTCGGTGCCGCGCCCGGCCATGTTGGTGGCGATCGTCACCGCGCCCAGCTTGCCCGCATCGGCGATGATCTGCGCTTCCTGTTCGTGCTGGCGCGCGTTGAGCACGTTGTGGGGGATACCCGCCTGCGTCAGCAGCCCGCTCAGCATCTCGGATTTCTCGATCGAGGTGGTGCCGACGAGGAGCGGCTGGCCCTTTTCGTGCGCCTGGCGGATTTCCTCGACGATGGCCTCGTATTTCTCGTGTGCGGTGCGATAGACGGCGTCATCCTGGTCGATCCGGGCGATGGGGCGGTTGGTGGGCACCTCCACCACGCCGAGCCCGTAGATTTCGGCGAATTCCTCGGCTTCGGTCAGCGCGGTGCCGGTCATGCCCGACAGCTTGTCGTAGAGGCGAAAATAGTTCTGGAACGTCACGCTGGCAAGCGTCACGTTCTCGGGCTGGATATCGCAGCCCTCCTTGGCCTCGATCGCCTGATGCAGCCCGTCCGAGAGCCGCCGCCCGGCCATCATCCGGCCGGTGAACTCGTCAATCAGCACCACCTCGCCGCCGCGGACGATATATTCCTTGTCCTTGTGGAACAACTTGTGCGCGCGCAGGCCCTGATTGACGTGGTGAACGATCGTGGTGCTTTCGGGATCGTAGAGCGACTGCCCCTCGGGCAGCAGCCCGCGTTCGTGCAGAAGCTGTTCGAGAAACTCGTTGCCCTCGTCGGTGTAGGTGACGGAACGGGTCTTTTCGTCGAGTTTGAAATGCTCGTCGCGCAACTCGGGGATGACCGTGTCGATGGTGCGGTAGAGGTCGCTTCGGTCCTGACTGGGGCCTGAAATGATCAGCGGTGTGCGCGCCTCGTCGATCAGGATGCTGTCCACCTCATCGACGATGGCGAAATTGTGCCCGCGCTGGCTCATGTCCTCGAGCGAGGCGCGCATGTTGTCGCGCAGATAGTCGAAGCCAAGCTCGTTATTGGTGGCATAGGTCACGTCGGCACCGTAGGCCGCCTTTTTCTCGGCCTCGGGTTGCTGCGGATAGACCACGCCCGTGGTCATGCCAAGCGCGGCAAAGACCTTGCCCATCCATTCGGCATCGCGTTTCGCCAGATAATCGTTGACCGTGACGATATGCACACCCTTGCCCGAAAGCGCGTTGAGATAGGCAGGCAGCGTGGCGACAAGCGTCTTGCCCTCGCCGGTCTTCATCTCGGATATATTGCCCTGATGCAGGAATATCCCGCCCATGAGCTGCACGTCGAAGGCGCGCAGGCCAAGCGCGCGGCGCGCGCCCTCGCGGCAATTGGCGAAGGCCTCGGGCAAAAGCGCATCGAGGCCCTCGCCGCCGGCGATGCGCTTGCGGAATTCTTCGGTCTTTTCGATCAGCCCCGCATCGCTCAGCGCCTCGAATTCCGGCTCCAGCGCGTTGATCTGCGCGATCAGCGGGCCGGTCGCCTTGATCTTGCGGTCGTTCGGCGTGCCAAAAACCTTTCTGGCAAGCGTTCCAATACCCAGCATGTTCTGTCCGTTTCCGCCGTTTTATCCGTTCGTGACCGGCAATCGCTTGCCCCGCCTGCGCCTGCGCCCTAGAACGGGCGCGGTTGGCCCCGCGCGCCACAACTCAAGGCGATGTAAGCGGCGGCCCGAGAAGTGTCAACGTCGCGTGCCCCGTCCGGGCTGCGGCTCTTTGGATAAAGGATGGCCAGATGTTCCGACAGTTTCTTTCCTCGGTCGCGGTTGCGACGCTTGCGCTTGGCGCTCCCGCGATGGCGCAGGACGCGCCGTCGCGCGATAGCGTAATGGCAATGGTGGGCGAGACCGAGATCACGCTTGGCCATATCCTTGCGCTGCGCGCGAGCCTGCCCGAGCAATACAATCAGTTGCCGCCCGAGGTGCTGTTCCGGGGTGTGCTCGATCAGCTTGTGCAACAAAGCCTGCTGATGCAGGCGCTTGAGGGCACGCTTTCGCCGCTGGCGCAATTGCGGCTCGACAACGAGCGCCGTGCGATCCTTGCCGCCGAGGTGGTCACCCGCGTGGCGGGCGAGGCCGTGACCGACGCCGCACTACAGGCCGCTTATGACGCCGAGTTCGCCGGGGACGAGGAAGAGATCGAGTATCGCGCCGCTCACATCCTCGTGGAAACCGAGGAAGAGGCCGCGCGTCTCGCGGCCGAGATCGAGGGCGGCGCGAATTTCGCCGCGCTGGCGCAGGAACATTCCATCGGCCCCTCCGGCCCCTCGGGCGGAGAACTTGGCTGGTTTTCCGAAGGCATGATGGTGCAGGAATTCTTTGACGCGGCTTCCGCGCTCAAGGTCGGCGCCGTCTCGGGCCCGGTGCAGACGCAGTTCGGCTGGCACGTCATCAAGCTCGAAGAGACCCGCATCAAGGAGCGCCCGACGCTGGACGAGGTGCGCCCCGAGCTGACCGAAACCCTTCAGCGTCAGGCCCTCGAGGCCTATCTGGCCACGCTCGAATCAGCCACAACGGTCGAACGCGCCGCAGGCGATGCCGCCGATCCCGAACTGATCAACCGGCTTGACCTTCTGGAGGACTGACACCATGGGCAAGCCCGCGCCGCTCTCGCCTCTGGCCCCTGCTGCCTTTCCCGAACTGCCCGGGATCGGTGGCGTGCGCTTTGCGACCGCGCAGGCGGGGGTGCGCTACAAGGGGCGCACCGATGTGCTGCTCGTCAGTCTCGCGCCGGGCACGGCCGTTGCCGGGGTGTTCACCCGGTCGGCCACGCGATCGGCGGCGGTGCTCGATTGTCAGGCCAAGATCGGCGGCGATCCCGTGCCCGGCGCGGCGATACTGGTCAATTCGGGCAATGCCAACGCCTTTACTGGCCGGCGCGGCGTGGCCGCGGTCGCGGCGGTGACAGGGGCGGTGGCCGAACGCCTTGGCATTCCGGCGGGCCGCGTCTTTACCTCCTCCACCGGCGTGATCGGCGAACCGCTTGCCCATGAGCGCATCACTGCCTGCCTTGACGATCTGGCGGGGCGCCTTGCGCCCGGCGGAATCGCCGATGCCGCGCGCGCGATCATGACCACCGACACCTTTCCCAAGGGCGCGAGCGAGACCATCGCCATTGACGGCCAGAACGTGCGCATCGCGGGCATTGCCAAGGGGTCGGGCATGATCGCGCCCGA
>DIUD01000011.1:60785-60934 GCA_002428225.1 Roseovarius sp. UBA6167
GCGACACCTCGACCTCCGACACGCTTTTGGTGGCCGCGACCGGCACCTCGGGGGTGCGCGTGTCCGAGACGAACATGGGCTTCCTCGAGGCGCTGCGCCGCGTCATGCTCGACCTGGCGCACCAGGTGGTGCGCGACGGCGAGGGCGCG
>DIUD01000079.1:0-355 GCA_002428225.1 Roseovarius sp. UBA6167
CCAAAGCGGTCAAAGGCTAAGGCCGATGGTATTACGAGATCGGTCAGGACAACTTCCATGCGCAGATCGGGCCGTTCGGGCTCGATATCCACAACCCGGTCTTTGCTATCTCGGCGGCGCTCGTGGTGCTGTTCGTGGCCTTCGCGCTGATCGCGCCGCAGCAAGCGGCGGATTTCTTCGGCTGGCTCAGGCCCGCGCTCACCAGTTCGTTCGACTGGTTCTTCCTCTGGGCTGCCAATATCTTTGTGGTCTTCTGCCTCGCCCTGATCGTCAGCCCCTGGGGATCGGTGCGCCTTGGCGGGGCGGAGGCCACGCCGGACTATTCCTATCTCGGCTGGTTCGCGATGCTGTTCGC
>DIUD01000079.1:370-3796 GCA_002428225.1 Roseovarius sp. UBA6167
GCAACCTGATCGCCGCCAATGTCGCCGAGGCACGGCGCATGGCGCTGGCCGCGACCTCCTATCACTGGGCGCTGCACCCTTGGGCGATCTATGCGGTGGTGGCATTGGCCCTGGCGCTGTTTTCCTACAACAAGGGGCTGCCGCTTTCGATCCGGTCGGCGTTCTATCCAATTCTCGGAGAGCGGGTCTGGGGCTGGTGGGGTCATGTCATCGACACGCTGGCGGTGTTTGCCACGCTCTTTGGGCTGGCCACCTCGCTCGGGATCGGCGCGCAGCAGGCCAATGCCGGGATGAGCCATGTCTATGGCATACCGATCAGCATCACGGTGCAGGTGATCCTGATTTGCGTGATCACGGCGATTGCGACCGTGTCGGTTCTGCGCGGGCTTGACGGCGGCGTGAAGGTGCTCTCCGAGATCAACATGGTGATCGCGATGGTGTTGCTTGTCTTCGTGCTTGTCACCGCCGGGGCCGTCACGATCCTGGGTGAGTTCGTCTCGGGGATCGGGGCCTATCTGCGCGAGATCGTCCCGCTGTCCAACCCGCACGGGCGCGAGGATACGGGCTATTTGCAGGGCTGGACGGCGTTCTACTGNNGCCGCACGGTGCGCGAGTTCCTGATTTGCGTGCTGATCATCCCGAGCCTTGTATGCATCTTCTGGATGGCGGTGTTTGGGGCGCGGCGATCAACGACATGATCGCCAATCCCGACACCTCGGCGGTCAAGGCCAACGTGATTGACAATTACGCGCCCGAACTGTCGCTTTTCGCCATGCTCGATGGCCTGCCGCTGTCGGCGATCACCTCGACCGTCGGGGTCATCCTCGTGATCGTGTTCTTCGTCACCTCGTNNGCGGCAAGATCGACGCGCCGGTGCCGCAGCGGGTGTTCTGGTGCACCTTCGAGGGGCTGGTGGCGATTGCGCTGCTGATCGGCGGGGGGCTGACATCGCTACAGGCCATGGTGATCTCGACCGGGTTGCCGTTCACGGTGATCCTGCTGCTCATCTGCTATTGCATCCTGCGCGGGTTGATGTCCGAAAAGCGCGCCTGACGCGCCTTGAATGACGGGCCAGGGCTCTCCGGCTGTTGCAGGCCGGGGGGCTTTGGTGTCTTGTGACGGCAAAAATGGAGCGGTGGACGATGGCGCTTGATCTGGATTTCGTGCGCGCGCAGTTTCCGGCCTTTGCCGAGCCGTCGCTGGAGGGCCAGGCGTTTTTCGAGAATGCGGGCGGGTCCTATACCTGTGCGCCGGTCATCGCGCGGCTGGAACGCTATTACCGGAGCCGCAAGGTGCAGCCATACGGCCCCTATGAGGCAAGCCGTTTGGCGGGCGCGGAGATGGACGAGGCCAGGCAGAGGCTGGCCGCGCTCATGGGCGTGGCCACCGACGAGCTGAGTTTCGGTCCCTCCACCTCGCAGAACACCTATGTCCTGGCGCAGGCGTTCCGGCAATGGANNCCAACCAGGATCACGAGGCCAATTCCGGCCCGTGGCGGCGGCTGGCCGATGCGGGCTTCGAGGTGCGCGAATGGAGGATCGACCCCGAGAGCGGGTTGCTCGACCCGGCGGACCTCGAAAACCTGCTCGACGAGCGGGTGCGGCTGGTGTGTTTCCCGCATTGCTCGAACGTGGTGGGCGCGATCAACCCGGTGGTGGAGATCACAGCACTTGCCCATGCGGCGGGGGCGTTCGTCTGTGTCGATGGCGTCAGCTACGCGCCCCACGGCCTGCCCGAACTGGGGCGGATGGGGCCGGATATCTACCTGTTTTCGGCCTACAAGACCTACGGGCCGCNNCGCATCAGGGGATCATGGTGATCCGGCGCGAACTGGGCAATCTCCTGCCCAATCAGGCGCATCACTTCAACGCCGATACGCTCTACAAACGCTTTACCCCCGCCGGGCCGGATCACGCACAGGTGGCGGCAAGTGCGGGCATCGCCGATCATATCGACGCGCTGGCGGCACATCATGCGATTGCCGGCACGCCGACCGAGCGCAACGCCGGCGTGCATGACCTCATGCGCGCGCATGAGACCGCGCTCTTGCAGCCGCTGCTCGATTTCCTGGGGGACCGCAATTCCGTGCGCCTCATCGGGCCGGCGGATGCCGCGCAAAGGGCGCCCACGGTCGCCGTCGCGCTGGGCCGTCCGGGGGCCGAGGCGGCGGCGGATCTCGCCGCGCGCGGCATCATGGCGGGGGGCGGCCTTTTCTACGCGCAGCGGCCGCTTCGGGCGATGGGGGTGGACCCGGAGCGCGGCGTGCTGCGGCTGAGTTTCGTGCATTACACCAGCCCCGCCGAAATCGGGCAACTGATGACGGCGCTTGACGATATTCTTTGATCCATCCCGACGCGCCTTGCGTCGCAAACGGGGAACAAGGGGCGCAAATGGCACCGGGCAAACCAGCGATACTCTGGCTGCGGCGCGACCTGCGGCTTGCCGATCACCCGGCGCTGGTGGCGGCCTGTGGGGGTGGCGGTCCGGTGATCCCGGTGTTCATCCATGACGAGAGCGTGAGCGCCCTTGGCGCGGCGGCGAAATGGCGGCTGGGTCTGTCGCTGGCATCGCTCGCGCGCGATCTCGCGGCCGCGGGCAGCCGCCTGATCCTGCGACGTGGCGCGGCGCGCGCGGTGCTGCTGATGCTGGCCGAGGATGTGGGCGCGGGGGCGGTGCACTGGTCGCGGCTCTATGATCCGCAGGCCATCGCGCGCGACACAGGGGTCAAGGCGGCGCTGAAGGCACACGGGATCGCGGCGGAAAGCCACAATTCGCACCTTCTGTTCGAGCCATGGACGGTCGAGACCGGCGCAGGCGGGTTCTACCGTGTCTATAGCCCGATGTGGCGCGCGGTGAAGGACCGCGACGTGCCCGCGCCGCTCGGCCCCCCTTCGCGTATCGCCGCGCCGGAGGTCTGGCCAGAGAGCGCGCGGCTTGACGACTGGCAAATGGGCGCGGCGATGGGACGGGGTGCGGCCGTCTGTCTGCCGTATCAGTGCGTGGGCGAGGCGGCGGCGCGCGATCGGCTTTCGATCTTCATCGAGAACGCGATTGGCCCCTACGGCGAGGCGCGCAACAATCCCGGTATCGCGGGCACATCGGGCCTGTCGGAGAACCTGACCCATGGCGAGATTTCCCCGCGCCAGTGCTGGCACGCGGGCCTGCGCGCGCGTCATGAGGGGGCGCCGGGGGCCGAGCAATGGCTGAAAGAGCTGGTCTGGCGCGAATTCGCCTATCACCTGATGTATCACACGCCCGAGATCCTCACCCGGAACTGGCGGCGGGACTGGGATGCGTTTCCCTGGACGCAAGGGCGCGCGGGCGACGTCCTGCGCTGGAAGCAGGGGCGCACGGGGATTGCCCTTGTCGATGCCGCCATGCGCCAGATGTACGTGACGGGACGGATGCACAACCGGGCGCGGATGA
>DIUD01000079.1:3823-5594 GCA_002428225.1 Roseovarius sp. UBA6167
CCGCATCTTCAACCCCGACACGCAGCTTGCAAAATTCGACCCCGAGGGGGCCTATGCGCGCACCTGGATCGCCGAGGGGCAGGCGCGGCCATCCGAAACGGCGCTGAGCTATTTCGACGCCATTCCGAATAGTTGGGGGCTAAGCCCCGAGGATCATCGCCCCGCGCCGCTGGTCGGGCTGGCCGAGGGGCGCAGGCGGGCGCTTGCCGCCTATCACGAAAGGACGTTCCGGGCATGACGAACCTGACGGCCGGGGCGGGCCTTGTGGGCGCGGATCCAAAGGATGCGGCATAGGCCACCTCACCTCTTGCACGGCGGCGCTCAAAGGGGCTAATTGCGACATGACGCATCACGATCGCAAGGCCAGGACAGATGCCCCTCACCGATAAGATGCCAACCGCCGGCAAGGTCGTCGCGGCAATCGGTCTCGGGGTCGTGGGCTGGATCGGATCGGAACTGTTTCGCCCGCTCTTGCCCCCTGACACGAATTTCGGCTGGTTCAATTACGTCAATGTCGCGCTCGGATTTGTCTGTGGCTGGGTGGTGACGGGGCGGCGGCTGGGTCATGGCTATGCGGCGGGCATCAGCGCGGGGCTTACAGGGGTGGCGGCGCTGGTATTCTGGGCGGTGTTCTGCCAGAGCCTGAACGAAATGCTGCGCCTTGCGCTCGATCGGCGGATCACCGGGCTGATGACCGGCCTCACCAGAATGTTCGAGCTTGCCGCCGACCATGTGCTGACCATGCTCGACGGCACACTGATCGGTGTGCTGCTCGCGGGCGGGTTTCTGGTCGGCGCGGTCGCTGAATGGGTGGCGCGGCGATGGTCGTGAGCACGGCGCAAGACACCTATCTCGCGGCGGTTCTCGGCGAGGGTGTGGGCGAGGCGCTTCGCATCGAGGCCATGGCAGAGGTGCTGCGCGGATATGAGCGGGGTGTGAGCGTCGCACAGATGGCCGCGCGGCGGTCGATGATCCTTGCGCGCGCCGAGGCGCGGCTGGCGGCGCGGGCGCACCCCGCGCCGGCGGCGCTGCGCAGCAGCACCCCGCGCGAGGCGGTCATGCATGACGCCGCCGAGATCACCCATGACGGGTTTTTCCTCACCCGGCGCGACACCTTGCGCGCGCCGCTCTTCGATGGAGGGCAGAGCGCGCCCATGGTGCGCGAGGTGTTCGTGGCGACCGATGCCGCGCTGGTGCTGCCCTATGATCCGCTGCACGACAGGGTGTTGCTGGTGGAACAGTTCCGCATGGGCCCNNCTGCTGGAGCCGGTGGCGGGGCGCGTCGATGCCGGCGAGACGCCGGAAGAAACCGCGCGCCGCGAATGCCACGAAGAGGCGGGGCTGGCGTTGCGCGGGCTGGAAAAGATTTCCAGCCATTATTGCACGCCGGGCTATTCGACCGAGTTCTTTCATCTTTTCGTGGGGATTTGCGACCTGCCGGACCTCCGGCAAGGGCGCGGCGGGCTGGCGAGCGAGCACGAGGATATCCGCACCCATGTCATCGGCTTCGCGCGCGCCATGGACCTCTTGCACACGGGTGAGGCCAATAACGGGCCGCTGGTGCTGAGCCTTCTGTGGCTGGAGCGAGAACGCGCGCGGCTTCGGGCGGCGGGTTGAGTTCCGCAGCCCAACCCCATAAACCTGAAATCCGGGACAGGACAGGAGCGACGAACATGCGCATTGCACGGGATCTGGCCGAGGCCGTGGGCAAAACGCCCCTTATCCGGCTGCGCCGCGCCAGCGAAGAGACCGGCTGCGAGATCCTCGGCAA
>DIUD01000008.1 GCA_002428225.1 Roseovarius sp. UBA6167
GCTCCGCGCGCGGCCTCTTACACCAGGCGACCAACAACAACGTGGATGCGTTCGCGCTATGAGTGATCTCGAGTTCCACCGCGACGGGCGCGTGACGTTGCGCAACCCGGACCCCATCATCGAGAAGGTGGTCGGATATGAGCGGTTCTACTTGTCGGCTGCGCGCCCTGGCTTACGTCGCGACACGCGAACGCACCCCGCGACCCAAGCCGTGGGGGTTTCTGGATGACGCCCGTGGATGAGGTCGCGGATGCGGTCATCCTGCGTTTCCCTGCGAAGAAGGAGCAGCGGCCCGTCGCGCGTTGGCCGTCTGTGCTGCGCGCATGGGCTGCTGCCCGTCTGCTCGTCGAGAGCGCGGGCTGGCTCGTCGTTCTGTTTGGGCTGTCGCGGTTGCGCCAACGGCGACTTGCACCGATCAGCAGATGTTGCTAATTCAAGAGGATGGCCCCGTAGCTCAGCTGGATAGAGCATCCGCCTTCTAAGCGGATGGCCGCACGTTCGAATCGTGCCGGGGTCGCCAATTGCATCGCAATTGCATAGTGTCAAAATAGTCGAAGAAAAACGCTTATAAAATAAGCGGTTGGGGTCGTAGAACAGAGACCTTCTAATCAGGATGTTGGGGGTTCGAGTCCTCCCGGGATCGCCACTTCTCCCTTCCATTTGCCGGGATGTGACAAATAACCCTCAAAAATTCCATGTCTAACACTCCGATAAACCCCAGCTGATACCAAGCCGGGGAAAGGTTGCACATGGGTCAGTTCTCGGTGACAATTTTTGTTGCTGCCGGGTCAGGTCTCAGTGACAATCAACACAACTAGCCTTCCATCGCCTCCAGCTCGTCGATCATGCCCTCGATCATCGACAGCCCCTTGTCCCAGAAGGCCGGGTCGGAGGCGTCGAGGCCGAAGGGGGCGAGCAGGTCCTTGTGATGCCTGGAGCCGCCCGCGCGCAGCATGTCGAAATATTTTTCCTGGAACCCCTCGGGCGCGGCCTCGTAGGCGGCATAGAGCGCGTTCACGAGGCCATCGCCAAAGGCATAGGCATAGACGTAGAAGGGCGAGTGGACGAAATGCGGGATATAGGCCCAGAAGGTCTCGTAGCCCTCCATGAAATCGAAGGCCGGCCCGAGGCTCTCGGCCTGCACTGACATCCACAGCGCGTTGATGTCCTCGGGCGTGAGCTCTCCCTCGCGGCGCGCGGCGTGCAGCTTGCATTCGAAATCATAAAAGGCGATCTGGCGCACGACCGTGTTGATCATGTCCTCGACCTTGCCCGCGAGCAGCACCTTGCGCTCGGCCTGGTCCCTTGCGCCCGCCAGCAGGCGGCGAAAGGTCAGCATTTCGCCAAAGACACTTGCCGTTTCCGCCAGTGTCAGCGGGGTGGAGGCCAGAAGCTCGCCCTGCGGCGCGGCGAGGCGCTGATGCACGCCGTGGCCCAGTTCGTGCGCGAGCGTCATCACGTCGCGCGGCTTGCCCAGATAGTTGAGCATCACATAGGGGTGCGCGTCGGTCACGGTGGGATGGGCGAAGGCACCGGGTGCCTTGCCCGGCTTCACGCCCGCGTCGATCCAGCCGTTATCAAAGAACGGCGCGGCCAGATCGGCCATCTCGGGGGCGAAACCGGCATAGGCGGCCATCACCGTCTCGCGCGCCTCCTCCCATGTGACGAGGCGGGCCTCTTCCATCGGCAGCGGCGCGTTGCGGTCCCAGACCTGCATCCGCTCAAGGCCGAGCCATTTGCGCTTCAACTCGTAATAGCGGTGCGAGAGGCGCGGATAGGCGGCGACAACGGCGTTGCGCAGCGCCTCGACCACCTCCGGCTCCACGTCGTTGCCGAGGTGCCGCGCGGTCTGGGGGGCGGGCATCTTGCGCCAGCGGTCGAGCACCTCCTTTTCCTTGGCCTGCGTGTTGTGGACGCGGGCGAAGATGCGGATATTCTCGCCAAGGACACGGGCCAGTTCGCGCGCGGCGGCCTCGCGCTTGCTGCGGTCGTGATCGGTCAGCAGGTTGAGCGTGCCCTCGATGTTGAGATCCTCGCCATCGACGGTAAAGGTGAGGCCCGCGATTGTCTCGTCAAAGAGCCGCTCCCAGGCATCGCCGACAACGCCCAGATCGTGCAGGAACCTCTCCAGCTCGTCCGAGAGCTGATAGGGTTTCATCGCGCGGATGCGGCGCAGGACCGGGGCATAGCGCGCCAGATCGGCGTTCCCGGCATACATCGCCTCGAGCGCGCCCTCGTCCAGCCGGTTCAGCTCCAGCGAGAAGAACACCAGCGGCGTGGTGTAATTCGTGACCTTTTCCTGGCAGTCCGACAGGAACTTGGCCCGCGCGCCATCGGTCGTCTGCTGGTAATAGCGCAGCCCCGCATAGGACATGATCCGCCCGGCGGTGCGGCTGATCGCCTCGTCGCGTTGCAGGCAGTCGAGCAGACCGGCAGCGTCGAGCTGCGCCAGCTTGCCCTCGTAATCGGCGGCAAAGCGCGCGCAGGCGTCCTTGAGCCAGTCGAGATCGCGGTCAAGCTCGGGCGCGTCGGGGCTGGCATAGAGGTCGCTCAGGTCCCATTCCGGCAGCGGGCCGAGATCCTTGCCCCCCGAAGAGGCATTGGCGTCGCGGACGGGAAAGGGGGGCATGAACATGCGGAAACCTCGCGTTGTGATCTGGCGTCTCACATAGGCGCGGGGGCGGCGGGCCTCAACCCCGCATCGCGGTTCGGCCATGTTGCTTGTGCCGGAGGCGCGATGCGCGGGGGGGGGCGGGGGCCTGCGCGACCGCGGGCGCGCCAATATGGGTGCAGTGCCCGAAATGTATCCGCGGCACGGCCAAGGATCCAGGGCTTGCGGACACCTGCCTGCGCGGTTCTGTCCATTTCCGCAGGCAGGGCAATTTCACCCCGCCGGAGGAGGAGGTGTTTCTGGCCATCCCGGTGACCAATGGCCGCGACTGCGCCGAAACGTTCGCGGGCGCATATGCAGGCGATCCGCGACGGCAAGCCGATCAATGATGCCAGGCGCGCGGCGTTCAAGGCCGCGGGCTACGGCGATGTGCATATCCTCGAGATCATCCGCGTGCTGGCGGTCAAGACGGACTCGAACGACGCCAACCACGTCAACCACTCCGAACCGGACGAGAGATTCGCGCCCTTCGCGGTTGGCAAACCGGTCGAACCGGGCCGAGCCTTGCGGCTTGGACCGCTGCCTGTCGGGGGAGCGCAACATCGCGTAAAGCATTTCGATAATCCGACGCGCGCGCAGGGAATCCGCCGCCTTCCGGGTGTGCCGGCCCCGCCCGCCAAATGCCAGAGCCGGGGCCGCGCCGCGCGAATTGCGCGCGCGCCCTTGCAGGGGCTGGGGCGCGACACTAAGACTCCGTTAGCCATCGGTCGCTATGGACGACTTATCTTGACGACTCGCGCCATTCAGGGGCCGGGCAAAAGCAGCAGGCGGGACAGGATGAAAGACCCTTTCGAGACATACATGAACACCCTCGTGCCCATGGTGGTCGAACAGACCAGCCGCGGAGAGCGCGCCTATGACATCTTCTCGCGGCTTCTGAAGGAGCGGATCATCTTCCTCAGCGGGCCGGTGCATGACGGCATGTCGAGCCTCATCGTCGCGCAATTGCTGCACCTCGAGGCGGAAAACCCGTCCAAGGAAATCAGCATGTACATCA
>DIUD01000078.1 GCA_002428225.1 Roseovarius sp. UBA6167
CCTTGAAACCCTCGCGCGCGTGAACGACAATTCCAACGACAATCCCAACGTCAGGTTGCAATCCCAACGTCAGGTCGCCCGCCGTGGCGTCCTGATCAGATCCGGGCCTTTCCGAAGGTCGGCGCGCTTACACCACGCTAGGGGGCACTGCCCCGACGGCCCGCAGATACCCCCAGCCGTCGCGGAGCATGCGACGTTACTTGACCGATTTGCCCGCAATCACGGTGGCGTTCTTGTCGCGGTTGGAATTCGCGGTGGCGAGCACCTTGGGTTTTTCCTTCTTGGGCTTCTTGGCCTCGCGGTTGTTCTGGCTTTTTCCTTTGGACATGGGAGCGTCTCCTGAAAGATCCCGGTCAGGCGGGGTGCCGGGCCGGGCCGTGCTCAGGGGATCAGCGGGCCTGACAGGGTCAGGGCGATGAGCCCTCGGGCGCAGCAGGCACGGCGCGGGGCCGGTGCTGCATTGGGGAAGATAAGCCTGCCGAGGCGTGGCGGCAAGGGGCGTGATCGGGCCATTCGTCCGCGCCCGTCATCCCCGCATGACACACCTCCAGAACCTGCCTCACATCAATGATAGCAAATTTAGTTTCGGGTGACTGGCCAACCGCATGGCGCGCACCGCCTGCGCGCTGATGAAGAACAAGACGGAATTCCGGGCGGCGCAAGCGGCCTGACCAAGACAGGGGTATACCCCGCGAGTGGTTTCTCGTACCGTTGTTCATGATCGACAAGGCAGTCGAGAAAATCAAAGATGGAACCATCGCCAATTGCGTCTACGATCCGAAACAGGCAAAGCGGGTCCAGCGCGCTGTGTGACCCCCCCTCCCATGGTTCCTCCCCGGCCCTGAACGTATGCGGGGTGGGGGGGCGCAGCGCGGCGTTTCGCTAGCGACAGGCAGTTTCACCGGGGAATCCAGGCGGAATCCACTTCGCGCGGCCCATTCGATTAAATTTCTTTATATCAATAGTTTACAAAATCACGACCTTGGCGTGCTGGATTCTTTTACGGAATTCAGGGAATCCACTTTTCGGAAGCCACCTTGGCCGGAATCCAGCCAGCGGAAGCCCCCTTTTTCGAACCATGAGAATCTGGCAAGAGTCACTCGTGATCGCGAAAATTAGCTGTCCTTATGATCCGCGCTGACAGTTTCCGCCCCTGCTTCGAACACCAGTTCAGGCAAGACCACTTCCCACGCATCGCGGCGAAGCAGGTGGTGATACGCCTCGTCGCCATCCTCGCGCCGCCAGTTCAGGATGGCCGCGATCTCGCCTCGCAGGAAGGTCGTTCCATCGGGCGGGCTAAAGGCGCGCGACAGGCGGGCAACCGTCTGGCCCTTGGCATCTTCAATCCGCCACCGCTCACCGTCGCGGATCAGGCGAACGGGGTCACCGGGTCGGGCCGATGCAATGGCGTTCAACGATGGTGTACGCGGCCTTAGACGGCCCGCGAAAGACAGGTCGACCAGCTTCGGATCGGGCGGCAGGTAGCGCAGGCGGGCGCGCGGCAGGGCGGCGGTATCGGGGGTGACGCGGCGGGACAAGACCGCATCGCCCGGACGGACAAATGCATGAGGGCCGTCAGTCAGCACGGTCAAGGTCGAGCGCGCTCGGGTCATCGCAACATAAAACAGGCGGCGGGGAGCGTCGGCATCCTCACCGCGCGAGGGGCGATCCCAGCCGCCGTTCAGGATCGCGACATGATCGAACTCCAGCCCCTTGGCGCGGTGCGCGGTCATGAGCAGCAAGCCCCTCTGTTCGCTCCGCGCCTCCCGCGCCCATTCGCCGAACCACTGCACGAGGTCAGGCACCGGGGCGGCCTTTTCGACCAGTTCGCGCGCCAGCAGGCCTACGCCTTCGCCGATCAGATCGGTCCAGCGGGATTGTGGCTGGGCGTTCAGGATGGCGACCAGATCGGGGATCGTAAGAAGCCGCGTCCGAACCGCCAGAATGGCGCGGATGAAGTCTTGCATCTCGCGCAGGCGCCACAGGCTGGGCAGGGTTTCATTGGCCATGTCGATGGGAATGCCCAGCGCCTCGGCATAGGCGCGCACGGGTTCCAAACGCCGCCAATCGCGGGCGATCACGGCGCAGCGCCGCCAGGTCCAATCTGGATCCAGCCGCGACAGGCGCACGAGTTCATCCAGCGCAGCCACCGCCTGCGCGGCATCGCCACCCGCATCCAGCAGAGTGACGCGCCCCTGCGCAACCGGGTCGAGTGCCGCCCAATCGCCCCCCGGCATCGCCTTGGCACGGGCGCGGTTCACGGTGATGTCGTGGCCTGCCTTCATTCGCGCGGCGGCAGGGGCGATCACAGCATTAGCTGCGGCGATGATATGAGCGGATGAGCGATAGTTCTCGGTCAACCAGACGGGTTTGGCGGCATAGTCCGCCTCGAATCGGCGGATGAACTCGATACTCGCCCCCGCGAAGGCGTAAATGTTTTGGTCGTCATCGCCCACGGCGAACAGGCTGATACGCAGGTCATCATCGAGCGACCGGCCCGCCACCGCACCGATCAGGGCGTATTCCTCGGGGCCGATGTCTTGATACTCATCGACCAGCAGCCAGCGATAGCCCTGGATCAGCGTCTCGCGCAGCGCCTCGGCCTCGGGCTTGGTCAGACCGTCGCCGCGCAGCAGCGCCACCGCCTGCATGACGATGCCGTCGAAATCGCGCGGGCCGTCGGTAACGCCCGCAAAGCTGGCCCCCATCAGACGCATCGCCAGCGCGTGACAGGTAGAGACCGTAACCCTCGCCGCATCATTCCCGATCAGGCGGCGCAGGCGTTCACGGATTTCAGCGGCCGCATGGCGGTTGTAGGTCAGCACCAGAATGCCGCGCGGGTCTTCACGCTTCACGCGGATGAGGTAAGCGATGCGATGCACCAGCACCCGCGTCTTGCCAGACCCCGGCCCTGCAAGCACCAGCACGTTGGTCTGTTCGCGGTCGTCGCGGACGATCTCGGCCTGCACCGGATTGTCGAGTGCATCGACGATGGTCCGCCATGATGTGCCGGTGGTCTGCCGCCGGATTTCCGTGCCGCGCCCTGGCAGCCAACGGCGCAGGAAAGCGTCGCGGTCCAGCACGAAGTAATCCTCGGACAGGCGCTGTGCCTGATCCATCGCCTCCAGCCCCTTCTCGGCATAGGCGGCCATCACATGGGTCTGGATCGTCGTCTCGCCGTAATGCTCTTCGAGGGGCGCGAAGTGCTGCACGGTGAAAGGGCCACCCTTGGGGTTCAGATGCACCGTGATCGCCGGGCGGAACACAGTCAGGCCCCGACCCAAGGTGGCGACCTGCTGTTCGTGCAGCCAGAGAAGCGCGCGGTCCATCAGGCGGGTCATGTCCTTGACCTCGGCCCGCAACAGCGCGTCGCCGTTCAGCGCATCGAGCATCGCGCCAAGGGTGGTTTCCACCTGAATATCCTTGCCGCGCGTGCCTTTGGCGACCTTGCCCGTCAGATGGGACAGCAGCGCCTGTGCCCCCTGCCGCCGCAGATCGGCGGTGCGGGCGACCACGGGCCAGGACCGTTCCAGCCGCACAAAGATCGTGTTCCGGCTGGCCTTGCGCAGCGTCAGGTTCCCGCGCCCGCCATCCTGATCGCGCCCATCCTGCGCCATGCCGCGCAGGATGGTTTCCACCAGATCGGGCCGCACTTGGGAATGGCCCTTGTCGCGAAGGGCCTGGCAGGTCTCAGACAGGTTCAAGGGTTGCGCCTCGGTCCCTTCGGCTTGCGGCATCGCCTCTTGCATCAGGGCGATCAGGTCGGCTTCCATCCGGGCCGCGTGATCCAGACGGCGGGCCGAGGCGTCCCCGACCCCCAGATGGACATAGACCGTGACGGCCGTGTCGTTGCTGGCGATCCCCAGCACCTCAAGATCGGCGAAAGCCCGTTGCAACTCGCGCCCCGATAACCCGCAGGCGCCCGTCAAGTCATCCGTCGAAACCCCGGCATCGACAGGCGCATTCATCACATGGCGCACAAGATCCATCAGTTGCGTGCGCCTTACCCCGGTGATCTGTGCCCGGGTCAGGATCGCCGCCGCCTCATCGACCGAGCGGATGCGGAGCGACGACGGGAACACCTGCACCCGGTTTTCCTCGCGGCTCAGCAGCGTGGCCTCCTCCAGCCAGGCCACGGCGGTTTTCACGCGGGTGTCGTCGGTGGTCTTGTCGCGCTCGAACTCCTGATCCTTTTCCTCGCGCACGATCTCGCCCGGCGTGGCGACCACCTCGCCGGATTTGTGCTTTTCCATGCGCCGCAGCGCCTTGAGGATCGCGCCAATCTCATGCCTTGCCAGACGCGAGCGGGCAGACAGCGAGAATTGCCGCTCCACATCCTCAGGGCTGAACAAGAGCACGCAATTGGCGGGGGCGCGATCCCGGCCCGCACGGCCCGCCTCTTGCAGGTAATTCTCCAAAGATCCCGGAATGTCGCCGTGCACGACCAGCCGGATATCGGGCTTGTCGATGCCCATCCCGAAAGCGTTGGTCGCGGCGATCACCCGCAACTGCCCGGTGCGAAACGCCTCTTGCACATCGCGCTTGCGCTCAGACGTCAGCCCGGCATGAAAGAAATCCGCCGCCAGCCCTTGCCCTTTCAGGAACTCCGCCACCTTTTCCGTGACCCCGCGCGTGGCGCAATAGACCACAGCGCCCGATGCTCCCTCAGGCGGCAGGTTCGCTTCGATCGCCGACAGGATATCGGTCAGCTTGGTGGCCTTCTGCGTGGGCAGCACGGCGAAGGACAGGTTGGTGCGCACCGCCCCGCCATCCAGCAGCATCAGATCAACCCCAAGGCGGGTCTGGAAATGGTCGCGGATGTCGCGCACCACCTCGGGTTTGGCCGTGGCGGTCAGGCACAACACGGGCGCTGGGCTATCGCCCGAGAATTCCTTGATGAAGCGGCTGACATAACGGTAATCGGGGCGGAAATCATGGCCCCATTTGCTGATGCAATGCGCCTCGTCCAGCACCCACAGCCCGACCTCTCGCTGTTGCAGCACCGTGCGGATCGAAGGTGATCGCAACTGTTCGGGCGAGATCAGCAAGATCGCCGCATCGCCCATTCGCACCTTCTCCAGCGCGTCATGGCGTTCGGGCAGCGACAGCATCCCGTTCACCGTGACCGCACTGGAAATCCCCGCCCGCGCCAGCCCCTGCACCTGATCGGCCATCAGCGCGACCAGCGGCGAGATCACCACCGTCAGCGCGCCCGTCTTGTCGAACCGCGACAGCGCCGGGATCTGGTAGCAGACCGATTTTCCGGTCCCGGTGGGCAGGATGCCCAGCACGGATTTCCCCGCCATCGCCTCGGCCACGATGCGTTCCTGCAAGGGACGGCCCATGTCATCGACGGGTTGCGGGCGGAAGGTCGGAAAGCCGAACCAGCGTTCCAGCGCGGCATTGGGGTTGTTCTTTTCCCCGCACCAGCCGCAGCTTGGGTCGCCACAGTTGGTATCGCGCAGATGCCGCACGATCAGCCCTGCCTGCGGGAACTGCAGCCGCACCCAGGGCGGCATGACCGAGTCCCCGCCCGCAACCGAAATCCACGACAGCGCATAGGCCATCGGCCAGCCGTTGCGCGGATCGGACAGGCGTCCCAGCGTCTGCTCCAACCGATGATTGCAGGCGCGGCCGTCCAGCAAGCGGCGGATGGCGCCATGCGCAGCGGCCTCGCCCGGTGCTGCGCCGCGCAGGGATTGGAACAGCGCATCGAACCCGGCCGAGGCTTCGCCCCGCGTCGTCAGGTGGTGATAGGCCAACAGCGCTTCGGGCATCTCCTGACCCAGCCGAGCAAAAGCCGCGATCTGATCCGCCAGCACCTGCAATGCCAGCCGGGCATCCTGTTCGGGGTGATTCACATGCCCGACCTGCAGCCGCCCGTCCTGATAATGCTTGACGAGATGGTGATAGGGATTGCGCGGAAAAGCCAAGGGGTTCAGCCACAACGTATCAATCGCCGCCGCCCCCAACCCCGCCAACCGCGCCCGGTTGGCCACCAGATGCGGCAGGTCATGGCGCAGGATGTTGTGTCCCACCAGATGCGCCGCCCCGTCGCAGAACGCCTCCAACCGATCCAGCGCAGGCTCCAGCGCGGCCCCCTTGTGGACCAAGGCCGCCTCACCCCGCACCGCCGCAAAGGCAAAAAGCCGCGCCGACTTCGGATCGACCTCCAGATCAATCGAGACGCAGCGTGACAGGAAAAGGGCAGGGTCAAAGGTCAAAAGTCGAGCATCCGAATTCCAAGGGCCAACAAAGGCCTCCAAGCCATTGATAACCTTGTCATCAGGATTCGATAGCCTTAGATTTCAGCCGCGAGGTGCTTTTCGGTATTGGTGCGCTTCCTGCCGCCCTGCCGTAAATTGACCGCTCCGAGATGCAGACAGCCTTCTCGGGGCGTGTTTGAAACTATGACAAACAATCTGCGCCGAAGGCTGGTTGGCCGATCCGATACACCCTGCCCCGAGCATCGTCTTTTGCGGAAACCACGACCAGCCCCAGCTTCTTGCCCAGCGCACCCGACATCGCACCACGGGCGCTGTGAGCCTGCCACGCAGTCGCGGCGACGATCTCAGCCATTGTCGCCCCATTGCCGCCACCAGCCTTGCAACGCTGGTGGCGATGGTCGAGGAGGGGCTGGGGATCACCCTTCTGCCGCAACTGGCGATTGATGCCGGGATCACCCAAGGGCACGATATTGCCCTTGTGCCGACCCCCGGTGCCATGCCGCGCAAGGTGGTGATGATCTGGCGGCGCAGTTCGCCGCGCGCGCCCGGGTTTCTCACCCTCGCGGCGGCCTTGCGGCGGCGCGCGGCCCGGCCTGACTGAGCGGCCTGACTGAGCGGACAGCCGGTCAGCCCGCGGCCGGATCGACCCGCTTCATGCCGCCCGTGGCCGGGTCGATGGTCACATAGGGCAGCCCGGCCGCTTTCCATGCGCCAAAGCCGCCCTCGAGATGCGCGACCGGGGCGATCCCGGCGGCAAGGCAGGGGGTAGCCGCAGGGCAGCGGCAAGCGCGGCTGTAGCCGAGGCTGCGCGCCCCGCGCGCCCGAAGGGTAACTCGCTCGGGTTCATTGAACCGGAGCCGTGGCCCTATGACGGCGGCAAGCGGCGCGAGTCGGTGCTGGTGGACTTGGAATACTTCCCGCCGCGTGTCGTCAGGAAGGTAGGCTGGCGGAACTGCATGTGCTGCGGCAAGCCGTTTTGGTCGGAGGACACGACCCGCCTGCGCCTGTGCGACGGCGATACGGGGTGCAGGGACCAGACGCCGGTGAGGTATAGGAAAGCTGCTACGGACCAAGGAGATGCGACCCGTAGCAGTGCGCGGACTTGTCACCCGCGACGGGGCATAGCGTTCAGTTCCCCGCTAAATCCAACGGACGCAGGCGGGGCGCGGTTTCTCCTTACCCGCGTGACCTGTCCTGCACCCTCGCCATGCGGCGGGGGTGCTTTCACGAGCGGGGGCTACAAATGCGCTACAAGTGCCCTGTGCGGAAGCACCCTTGCTGCCGCGATTTGCACCCATGTAGCAGCCCTGTAGCGGGTGCGCGGGAGGTGAAACTGACGCTAGCTAAGTTCTTGAAAAACTTGGCGGAAGGGGTGGGATTCGAACCCACGGATGCTTGCACATCGGCGGTTTTCAAGACCGCTGCAATCGACCACTCTGCCACCCTTCCGAGCCGCGCGTGGGGGCGTCCTAGCCGTGCCGGCGCGATTCTGCAAAGCCCTGTTGGGGAAAATCCGCGCAAGGCCGACCGGAGAGCTTTTCACGCCGCGCTCGAGAGGATAGAGTTCGCGCAAAAATACCGGGCGGAAACGCGTTCTCGATAACGCAGGTGCAAAGGCGCAGAATGAATCGGGTGACAGGTGGGAAAAGGACCGGGTGCTGGCTGACGGTTCTTGCGGTGGCCGGTCTGCTCGGCTGCGACGAGAGCGGCAATGTCGATTTCGGGCAACTGACGGCGCGCGAGGCGGTATCCGGGGTGGGGCTGGAGGAACGCGATGTCGAGGCCCCGCAGGTCTTCTGGAAAAACGATATGGGGCTATGGGATGGCCGTCCCTCGCTCGGCGGGGTCTGGGTGGCGCATCCCGAAGTGACCGACCCCGAGCGCGCGATCATCCGCAACACCGCCAATGGCAATTTCGTGATTGGTGCGCTGTTCCGGCGCCAGCGCGATCTGCCCGGGCCGGCCTTTCAGGTCTCGTCAGATGCTGCGGCGGTGCTCGGGATGCTGGCGGGCGCGCCTGCGCCGCTTGACGTCACCGCGCTGCGCCGCGAACTTGCCCCTCCTGCACAGGAGGTTCCCGCCGCGGAGGGAAGGATCGCCGCGCCGGGCACAATCAAGGGGATAGGTCCGGCCGATACCTATTCCGTCTCCAACTGACCGAGGAGGGCCCCAAGAATGCTGCGCCACTGGATCCTGATGCTGGCCGCGCTCGTGCCGGTTCTGGCCACGCCCGCCACCGCCTTCGAGACAAGCGCGCGCGGGGCCTATGTCATTGACGTGACCACGGGCACGGTTCTGCTGAACAAGAATGCCGACGAGCCGCTGCCGCCTGCGTCGATGTCCAAGCTGATGACGCTCTACGTCGCCTTCGAGGCGGTGCGCGACGGGCGGCTGGGACTCGATGACCGGCTGCCCGTGTCGGAACACGCGATGAGCTATGGCGGCTCGACGATGTTTCTCAACACCCGCGACCGGGTGCGGGTCGAGGATCTGTTGCGCGGGATCGTCGTGCTGTCGGGCAACGATGCCTGTGCGGTCATCGCCGAGGCGCTCAGCCCCGACGGGACCGAGGCGGGCTTTGCCCGCTTCATGACGCAACGCGCGCAGGCGATGGGGCTGACCAATTCGGTGTTTCGCAACGCGAGCGGCTGGCCCGCCCCGGGACATGTCATGTCGATGCGCGATCTGGCGCTGCTGGCGCGGCGGCTGATCGAGGATTTTCCCGAGTTCTACCCGATGTTTGCCGAGACCGAGTATCGCTTTGACGGGCGCGCGCCCGCCAATATCCACAACCGGAACCCGCTTCTGGGCCTGGGAATCGGCGCCGACGGGCTCAAGACCGGGCACACGAGCGAGGCGGGATACGGCCTTGTCGGCTCGGCGGTGCAGGACAACCGGCGGGTGATCTTCGCCATCACCGGGCTGGAGACCGCCGCCAACCGTGCCCGCGAATCCGAGGCCATCGTCAACTGGGCGTTCCGGCAATTCGCGCAAAAATCGCTTGCGCGGGCGGGCGACGTGGTGGCCGAGGCCGAGGTCTGGATGGGCGACGCGCCGCGCGTCGGGCTGACCCCCGCCGAGGATATCGACACGCTCTTGCCCATTCTCGGGGCCGATACCATCCCCGCCGAGGTGGTCTATACCGGCCCGGTGCGCGCGCCGGTGGCCAGGGGCGATGTGCTCGCCGAGCTGGTATTCGCGCCCGAGGGCCTGCCGGAGACGCGGGTGCCGCTGGTGGCGGTCTCGAATGTGGAGCCGGGCGGCTTTGTCACGCGGTTGCGCACGGTCTCGGGGCTGCTGCTTGCGCGGTTGCGCGAGGGTCCAGAGGGGGCGTTTTGAGCGGCGGGGGCCTCTTCGTCAGTTTCGAGGGCATCGACGGCTCGGGCAAGTCCACCCAGGCGCGGCGTCTGGCCGAGGCGCTGCGGGCGGCGGGCCGCGACGTGGTGCTGACGCGCGAGCCGGGCGGCAGCGCGGGGGCCGAGCAGATCCGCAAACTGCTGCTGGAGGGCGCGGGCGAACGCTGGTCGCCGGAAACCGAGGTGCTTTTGTTCACCGCCGCGCGGCGCGACCATCTGGAACGGGTGATCGCGCCCGCGCTGGCGCGCGGTGCGGTGGTGATCTCGGACCGCTTCGCCGACAGCACGCGCATCTATCAGGGCGTGGGGCGCGCCGATCTGCGCCCGCTGGTGGACGAGTTGCACCGGCTGGTGATCGCGCAAGAGCCGGACCTGACCCTGCTCATCGACATCGACCCCGCGACCGGGCTGGCACGCGCAGGCGCACGCGGCGGCGGCGAGACGCGGTTCGAGTCCTTCGGGCTGGACCTGCAGGAGCGGTTGCGCGCGGGGTTTCTGGCGCTGGCCAGAGAGGCGCCCGACCGGGTGGTCGTGATCGACGGTGCGCACGAGGTGCAGGCGGTGGCACAGGAGGTGGCGCGCGTGGTCGCCACGCGGCTGCCATGAGCGAGACGGCCCTGCCCGAGCCTGACCGCGCCGAGGGCGCGCCCCACCCGCGCGAGACCGTCCGCCTCTTCGGGCAGGACGCGGCCGAGGCGGAATTCCTCGATGCGTCTTCCGCCGGGCGGTTGCATCACGGCTGGCTTCTGACAGGGGCGCAGGGCATCGGCAAGGCCACGCTCGCCTGGCGGATCGCGCGGTTCCTGCTGGCACACCATGCCCCGGCGACGGACGGCCTTTTCGGCGCGCCCCCCCTGCCCCGGAGCCTCGACGTGGCCGCCGATCACCCAGTCGCGCGCCGAATGCTGGCACTGTCGGAGCCGGGGCTGTTCCTGCTGCGACGCGGGCCGAACGACAAGGGCGACCGGCTGGCGCAGGAAATCCGCGTGGGCGAGGTGCGAAAGCTGGCGAATTTCTTCGCGCTCTCGGCGGCGGATGGCGGGCGGCGGGTGGTGATCGTCGATGCCGCCGACGAATTGAACACGCAGGCCGCCAACGCGCTGCTGAAGATGCTGGAGGAGCCTCCCGCGCGCACGGTGATGCTGCTTGTGGCGCATCAGCCCTCGCGCCTTCTGCCGACGATCCGCTCGCGCTGCCGGATGCTGCGGCTGGCGCCGCTGGGCGCGCCGGACATGGCGCGCGCGCTGGAACAGGCGGGGATCAGGCCCGCGGGCGACACGGGCGCGCTGGCGGCGCTGGCGGGGGGATCGGTGGGCGCGGCGGTGCGGCTCGCCACGCTTGACGGGCTGGCGCTCTATGGCGAATGGGTGGCGCTGATGGGCAGCGTTCCGCGCCTTGACCGCCCCCGCGCGCTGCGCCTGGCCGAGACGGCGGCCATGCGCAGCGCAGAGGCGCGGCGCGACCTGCTGTTCGCGCTCGTTGATCTCTTTCTTGCGCGGCTCGCCCGCACCGGGGCGACCGGGGCGCCGCCCACCCCCGAGGCCGCCCCGGGCGAGGCCGCGCTTCTCGCCCGCCTTGCCCCCGACCCACGGCGCGCGCGAACCTGGGCCGCGCTCTCGCAGGAGACGGGCGCGCGGGTGCGTCATGGTCTCTCGGTCAATCTTGACCCTGCCGCGCTCCTGCTAGATACCGTGTTCAGGATCAATGAGACCGCCGGGCAGTGACCCGGCCATCGGAGGCCCATGACCCGCGATATCCGCATCACCGACAGCCATTGCCACCTCGACTTTCCCGATTTCGACAGTGATCTGGACGAGGTGATCGCGCGCGCGGGTGCTGCGGGTGTGCACCGCATGGTGACGATCTGCACGCGGCTTCGGCAGGAGCCCGCCGTGCGCACCATCGCCGAGGCGCACACCCAGGTGTTCTATGCCGCGGGCACCCATCCGATGAGTGCGGCAGAGGAGCCGCTGGCGACGGTGGACGATCTTGTCGCGCTGGCGGCGCATCCGAAATTCGTCGGCATCGGCGAGACCGGCCTCGATTATCACTACACCGCCGAGACCGCGGAGGTGCAGCAGAAAAGCCTGCGCATCCATATCGCGGCGGCGCAGGAGACCGGGCTGCCGCTGATCATCCATGCCCGCGCGGCGGATGAGGACATGGCGCGCATCCTCACCGAGGAATTCAGGAACGCGCCCTATACCTGCGTGATGCATTGCTTTTCCTCGGGGGCCGGGCTGGCGTGCGCGGCTCTCGATCTGGGCTTTTATCTGTCGATGTCCGGCATCGCGGCCTTTCCGCGCTCGACCGGGGTGCGCGAGATATTCGCCAGCGCCCCGGTGGACCGCATCCTTGTGGAGACGGACGCGCCCTATCTCGCGCCGCCCCCCCATCGCGGCCGCCGCAACGAGCCGGCCTATACGCTGCACACGGCGCAGCGCGGCGCAGAACTGTTCGGCATGGGCTGGCCGGAATTCGCCGCGCAGACGGAGGCCAATTTTGAACGGCTGTTTGACAAGGCGGTGCTGTGATGGGGGAATTGCGGTTCATCATTCTCGGCTGTGGCTCGTCGGGCGGTGTGCCGCGTCTTGGCGGGCATTGGGGCGAGTGCGACCCGACAGAGCCGCGCAACAGCCGCCGCCGCTGCTCGATGCTGATCGAGCGCGAAACCGGGGGCGGCATCACCCGCGTTCTGATCGACACCCCGCCCGACCTGCGCGCGCAGCTTCTCGATGCCGGCATCGGCAGGCTCGATGCGGTGGCCTATACCCATGCCCATGCCGATCATGTCCATGGCATCGACGATCTGCGCATGATCGTCTTCAACATACGCGCGCGCCTGCCGGTCTGGGCCGATGGCGACACGCAGAACGCGCTTTATTCCCGCTTCGGCTATGCCTTTACCCAGCCAGAGGACAGCCCCTATCCGCCGATCCTCGACATGCACACGATCGACGGCCCGTTCACCATCGACGGCGCGGGCGGGCCGATCACGCTGACGCCGTTCCGGGCAGGTCATGGCAGCATCGACGCGCTCGGCTTTCGGGTGGGCGATCTTGCCTATCTGCCCGATGCGATCACCATTCCCGAGGATAGCTGGCCCGCGCTGGAGGGGCTCGACTGCTGGGTGGTCGATGCGCTGCGGCGCGCGCCGCATCCGACCCACGCGCATCTTGATCTGGCGCTGGAGTGGATCGCGCGCGCGGCACCCCGCCGCGCGGTTCTGACCAACATGCATATCGACCTCGATTACGCGACAGTTGCCGCAGAAACACCCGACCATGTCACCCCCGCCTTCGACGGCATGGTGATCCGTTACCCGGTCTGAACCGGTGCAGGCGCTGATCGAGGTCATCATTCCGGTCTTTCTGGTGATCGGCTTTGGCTATCTGGCGGTCTGGCGCGGCTGGTTCAGCGCGACGGGCGTTGACGGGCTGATGATCTTTACCCAGAAATTTGCCGTTCCCTGCCTGTTGTTCGTGGCGATCGCGCGGCTTGACCTGGCGCAGGATTTCGACTGGCGGCTTTTGCTCAGCTTCTACACCGGGGCGCTCTCGGGGTTCATGCTGGGGCTTTTCGGCGCGCGGGTCTTCTTCGGGCGCTCATGGGAGGATGCGGTGGCCATCGGGTTCTGCTGCCTTTTCTCCAACTCGGTGCTCCTGGGCCTGCCGATCATGGAGCGCGCCTATGGCCTCGCCGCGCTCTCGGCCAACTTTGCCATCATCGCGGTGCATTCGCCCTTCTGCTACGGCATCGGCATCACCGCGATGGAGGTGGTCAAGGCACGCGGGCTGTCGGCGGGTCAGATCGCGGCCAAGGTGGGGCGGGCGATGTTCTCCAACACGCTTATCATGGGGATTATGGCAGGGTTTGCGGTAAACCTTTCGGGCCTGCCTATTCCGGGGCCGGTCGATGCCGCGTTGGATCTGATGGTGCGCGCGGCGCTGCCTGCGGCGCTTTTCGGGCTGGGCGGGGTGCTGGGGCGATACCGCCCCGAGGGCGACATGCGCGCCATTCTCTACGTCTGCGCCGTGTCGCTGGTGGCGCACCCGCTGGTGAGCTTCGCGATGGCGCGCACGCTCGGCCTTTCGGTCGAAGGGATGCGCGCGGCGGTGGTGACGGCGGCGATGGCACCGGGGGTCAACGCCTATATCTTCGCCAACATGTATGGCCATGGCCAACGGGTAGTGGCGTCGAGCGTGCTGATTGCCACAGGACTGACGGTGCTGACGGCCTGGGGCTGGTTGCAGATCCTGCCGTGATCACCGGCGTCTGCGCACGCGGGGGATGGGGGTGCGGCGAAAGCTGTAGCGCGCCCGCGGGTTGGGCGGCACACCGCCATGCGCCGCCCAGAAGCGCGGCCCGCCAAGCCGCCAGAACACCGGCAGCGTCAGCACCACGCCCGCCATGAACCCGCCGGCATGGGCCCAATAGGCGACGCCGCCGGTCTCGGGGTTGCTGGCCAGACCGGCCAGAAGCTGAAAGACAAACCAGATCACCAGCATCAGCGCCGCCGGCACGGTGACGATTTGCACGAACACGACGAAGATCAGCAGCACATCCACCCGCGCGCGCGGAAACAGCAGCAGATAGCCCCCCATCACCCCGGCGATGGCACCCGAGGCGCCCACGGTCGGCATCATCGAGCCCGGCCCACCCAGAACCTGCGCCACGCCCGCCGCGATGCCGGTGGCAAGATAGAAGGCAAGATAGGGCAGATGGCCCATCCGGTCCTCGAGGTTGTCGCCGAAAATCCACAGAAACAGCATGTTGCCCGCCAGGTGCAACAGCCCGCCATGCAGGAACATCGAAGTGACCAGCCCCGAATAATCGCCCGTGAACGTGACCCGGGCCGGGATCAGCGCCCATTCGTCAAAGAACTGCATCAACGCGCGCTCACTGGCGAAAAGCGGCCAGTATCCGATGAAGATCAGGACATTGGCGGCGATGAGCGCATAGGTCACATAAGGCGTACAGCGCGAGGGGTTGTGATCGCGGATCGGTATCATGGGCAAAAGCTAGCCCGCTTTCACCCCCGCGGAAAGGGCCGATCAGCTCATCCCCCCAGAAGCGCCGCATTGCCGCCGGCCGCCGTGGTATCGACGCAGACATGGCGCTCGTGGAGTGCATGGCCGATGTCGGGCAGCCCGGTGACAAGCGCCAGGATCGGGCCTGCGCGGCGCGCGAGCGCGCCGGCGATTGCGCGCGCTTCTGCCTCATCGCCCCACCAGAGCGCGCCGGAAAGCCCGCCCATGGTGACAAGCGCCTCCGGGTCCAGCCAGCCGGTGACGGCGACGGCCACACCGCCAAGCGCCTCGACCGCCCGTTTCTGGGCCTGCGCGGCCTCTGCCCCCGGCCCGAGACACACAAGCGCCAGGCGCACATGGGTGGTGAGGCGGTTCGATTCGCCCGTGGGTCCCGGCAGCACCAGCGCCGCGCGTGGCGCGTGACCTGTGGCATTGGCCGCATCGAGCGCGGCCTGCACCTCGCGCGCGGATGCGGCCGCCTCCCATTTGACGCCCTGCATCGGCGCCGGTCGCGCCGTGAAGCGCGCGAGGTAATGCGGCCCGCCCGCCTTGGGGCCCGTGCCCGAGAGCCCCTCGCCGCCAAAGGGCTGGCTGCCCACGACCGCCCCGATCTGGTTGCGGTTGACATAGATGTTGCCGGCGTGGACCGCCTCGGTCACATGCTGCACACGGTCGTCGATCCGCGTCATCAACCCGAAGGTGAGGCCAAAGCCGGTGGCGTTGATCGCCCCGATCACCCGGTCGAGATCGCGCGTCCTGAACGTGGCCAGATGCAGCACGGGGCCAAAAATTTCGCGCTCGATCTCCCCGATGCCGCCGACCTTGATCAGCGTGGGCGCAATGTAGGTGCCCGCGTCCGGGGTCTTGAGTTCATGCAGGAGCCGGCCCTCGGCGCGCGCGGTCTGGATATGCGCGGCAATGCCTGCGCGCGCCTCCTCGTCGATCACCGGGCCGCAATCGGTCGAGAGGTGCCAGGGGTTGCCGACACAGAGCGCATCCATCGCGCCGGTCAGCATCTCTGTCAGGTGGGCGGCGATATCCTCCTGCACATAGAGGCAGCGCAGCGCCGAGCAGCGTTGGCCGGCGGACTGGAACGCCGATTCCAGGATCGCCTGCACCGCCTGTTCGGGCAGCGCGGTGCTGTCCACGATCATCGCGTTCATGCCGCCGGTCTCGGCGATGAGCGGCGCGCCGGGCGCGAGGTGTTTCGCCATGGCAGCGCGGATTTTCAGTGCGGTGTCGGTCGAGCCGGTGAAGGCCACGCCACCGACGCGCGGATCGGAGACAAGCATCGCCCCCACATCGCCCGCACCGGGCAAAAGCTGGCACGCGGTGACGGGAACGCCCGCGCGGTGCATGAGGGTGACGGCCAGATGGGCAATGAGCGGGGTCTGCTCGGCCGGTTTCGACAGCACCGCGTTGCCCGCGGCCAGGGCGGCGGCGATCTGTCCGGTGAAGATCGCCAGCGGGAAATTCCACGGGGAAATGCAGGCGAAGGTGCCCACGGGGGCGGCCTCGGGGGCATGGGCGGCGTAGTAGCGCAGGAAATCCACCGCCTCGCGCAACTCGGCCACCGCGTCGGGGATGGATTTTCCGGCCTCGCGGGCGAGAAGCGCGAAGATCTCGCCGAAATTCGCCTCGTAGCGGTCGGCCACGCGGTTGAGGATCGCGGCGCGCTCGGTCGCGCTTGCCTGCCAGGGGGCGGCGGCGGCGAGCGCGGTTGCCACATCGGCTTTTGACGCGCAGGCGACGGTGCCGGGGCTGTCTGCCGGGTCGGCGGGGTTGTCCACGCGCGCGGGCGGCAGTGGCCGGGCCGTGCCCGCAAGGATCGGGGCGGCCTGCCAGCGATGGGCGGCGAAGGGCGCGCGCGCCGCCTCGATGGCCTCGAGCGTCGGCCGGTGGCGCAGATCGAAGCCGCGCGAATTGGGGCGCTCGGGCAGGAACAGTTCCCGCCCGGTGGGCAGGTGCGGCGCGGGATCGTTGATCGCCGCGAACGGATCGCGGGCGACCGTCTCGGGGGGCACGCTGTCATCGACGATCTGGTTGACGAAACTGGAATTCGCGCCGTTCTCCAGCAAGCGCCGCACCAGATAGGCCAGCAGGTCGCGATGCGCCCCCACGGGCGCATAGATGCGACAGCGCGTGCCCTCGGCGTTCAGGATGATGTCATGCAGCGCCTCGCCCATGCCGTGCAGGCGCTGGAACTCGAAGGCGGATTTGTCACCGGCCATGTCGAGGATCGCGGCGGCGGTATGGGCGTTATGGGTGGCGAACTGGGGATAGATGCGGTCGGTCATCGTGAGCAGCTTGCGCGCATTGGCGATATAGCTGATGTCGGTCGCAGCCTTGGAGGTAAAGACCGGAAAACCGTCAACGCCGGCCACCTGCGCGCGCTTGATCTCGGTATCCCAATAGGCGCCCTTGACCAGCCGCACCATGATGCGGCGGTCGAGGCGACTGGCCAGATCGTGAAGAAACTCAATCACATGTCCCGCGCGCTGACCATAGGCCTGCACGACCACGCCAAACCCCTCCCAGCCGGCAAGCGCGGGCTCCGACAGGACCGCCTCGATCACGTCGAGCGAGAGCGACATGCGGTCGGCCTCTTCGGCGTCGATATTGAGACCCATGCGCGCGGATTTCGCCAGAAGCGCGAGCGAGCGCAGGCGCGGCACCAGCACGCTCATCACCGCCTCGCGCTGCGCCAGTTCGTAACGCGGATGCAGCGCGGAGAGTTTCACCGAAATGCCGGGATTGCCGCGAACCTCCCCATGGGTGCAGGCATTGGCGATGGCGCCGATCGCGCGCGAATAGCCGAGATGATAGCGGGCCGCGTCGGCCTCGGTGCGCGCGGCCTCGCCCAGCATGTCATANNAGCACGAACTGGCGGCCCATTTCCTTCATCGCGCGGGCCACGGCGGTGCGGATCACCGGCTCGCCAAGCCGCCTGATCGCGGCGCGCAGATGGCCGACGGGGCCGGGGGCCTCATCCCTGAGCACACGGCCCGTGAGCATCAGCGCCCAGGTCGAGGCATTGACCAGCGGCGAGGTGGAATGCCCCAGGTGGCGGCCCCAGTCCGAGGGGGCGATCTTGTCCTCGATGAGCGCGTCGATCGTGTCGGCATCGGGCACCCTGAGCAGCGCCTCGGCAAGGCACATGAGGGCAATGCCCTCATCGGTCGAGAGGCCGTATTCGGCGAGGAACACCGCCATCAGGCCGGGGCTGGATTGCGCCCGGATGGCGCGCACCAGATCGGCCCCGCGCGCAGCGATTCGCGCGCGGTCGCTCGCGCTGAGCGCGGCAATCGCCATCAGACGCGCAAGCGTCTCGCCCTCATCGGCATAGGTGGCCAACTCGATGTCGCGGTGGATATCGGTGTCGTGCGGCATGGGATCCCCTCGAATGACCAACCCGGTATACCATCGAAACCGAGGTGACTTTTCCCGTTTTATCCTTAAAATGAGGTCAATACGCTTGAACAAGAGGACATGATGAGCCGAAATGAATATTCCGACCTCGACCGGTTCGACCAGTCGATTCTGCGGGTTCTGGCCGGGAACGGGCGCATCAGCGTGACCGATCTGGCGCGCGAGATCGGCCTTTCGAAATCGCCCACGCAGGCGCGGCTGCGGCGGCTTGAGAGGGAGGGCGTCATCACCGGCTACCGTGCGCTGTTCGACCCGATCCGGCTGGGGCTCGATCATGTGAGCTTCGTCGAGGTGCGGTTGCACGACACGCGCGAGGCCGCGCTTGCCGCCTTCAACGCGGAGGCAAGGAAAATCCCCGAGATCGAGCAGGTGCATCTCATCGCCGGGAATTTCGACTATCTGCTCAAGGTGCGCACGCAGAACATGGCCGATTATCGCCGGGTTCTGGCCGAACATATCTCGACCCTGCCGCACGTGGCGAATACCTCGACCTATGTGGCGATGCAGGCGGTGAAGGAAAACGCGCTTGGCGATGTGATCTGAGCGCGCTTTACACCGGGGCGCCAGCGGCTATTGCGGCGCGGGGCCGGGATGGCGGCCACCGCGCTTCTTTGTAGTCTGAGGTTGTTCGATGACCCACGACAACGAAGGAGAGCACGATGACCGAGACTGAGGCATGGGTCGCCATCGGTTCGAGACCCATGCCGAACGATTGACCTTCCGGGGGTGATCGCCAAGAGCGATGACGCGGATTTCCTGCGGGAACCTGTCCGAGAGACCGCGCAGCGGCTGATGGACATCGAGGTGGCCGCTGTCTGCGGTGCGGGACACGGCGAGCGCACACCCGACCGGGAGAACCAGCGCAACGGATACCGGCCGCGGCAGTGGGAGTGAGGAGGGTCAGGAAACGGTCCGGGGGGGCTGTTGAAGAAGTCGTTTCA
>DIUD01000064.1:0-6414 GCA_002428225.1 Roseovarius sp. UBA6167
GCTCCGCGCGCGGCCTCTTACACCAACCGCTGGGACACTGCCCGGGCCCAGTTGCGGCCACCCTCGTCATGACCGGCAAAGAGCGCATTGCGGCGGTTCATGGCCGGGCTGCGGATGGCGTTTTCGACGAGGTTGGAGTCGATGTCGACGTGGCCATCGTCAAGGAACAGTTGGAAGCCGTCCTGGCGCTTGAGCATGTAGGCCATGGCCTCGCCGAGGTCGGATTTGCGCGACACGCGTGCGGCCTGCGCCTTCAGCCACGCGAAGAATTCATCGACCAGCGGGCGGGACATTTCCTGCCGGACAGCGCGGCGGTGGTCCGGGTCGGACCCTCGGATGGCGTCCTCGACCTTGTAGAGCGCAGCGATGCGCAACAGCGCCTCGTCGACGATGGGTGATCCCTTCTTCGGCTTGGCCTTGATCAGCTTGCGTCGGCCATGCGCCCAGCAGAAGGCCAGCCGCAGCGGATCGCCGCCCGGGCGTTTCGGCGTGGCCAGATGGGTATAGGCGCCATAGGCATCGACCTGGATCGTGCCGTTGAAGCCCTTGAGGATTTCGGCGGCGTATTCGCCTTTACGCCCGGGCCGATAGCGGAACACCACGCCGGGCGGCGCGGTGCCGTTCCAGCCACGGTCGTCGCGCAAGACCGCCCAAAGATAGCCCGTTGTCGTGTCGAAGACGCGCCTCTGGCACGATGTCTTGCCGCGCCCGGGGTCGAGAACGGGCGCGGTGGTTTCCTCGACATAAAGCCGCGTGCTGTCGGCCATCAGACGCTTTGCCATGTGATCCACAACAGGCGCGATGGCAGCACCCGTGCGCCCCATCCAATCCGCCAACACAGATCGGTCGATCGGCACACCATGGCGGGCCATCACCACAGATTGGCGATTGAGCGGCATATATTCTGAATGCTTGGAGACGGCGATCCGTGCCAGCAGCGCCTCTGTCGGCCGTTCGCAGGCCTCCTCGAACCCGTGGCGGCGACCTGCTCACCCCTCCAGCAGATGCGCCGATGCCTTGGCTTGCACAACGCCCGTGCGCCCTTTGGGGCAGGCATATCGGTGACGCCAAGATGACGACTGCCCTGCTTGATCGCGTCACGCACCACTGCAGCATCATCGAGACCGGAAACACATCTTTCCGCTTCGCCCAAAGCAAATCCCGCAACAAAACCTGAACCCGAAAAAAGCAAAGCCCACAGACGAGCCTGCTATTTGGAGGCCGCTCGCCTGTGGGCTTTGCCACATCAGGGGCGGGTCATTTTTAAATGATCAAACCGGGTCAGTTTTGAATGCACATTGACAGCAATCTGGGCCTGCGTCTCGGCGATAGCCGTTTCCAGATCCTCCAGCGCCAGTTCCAGCTGCGCCGGCTCCAGTTTCTCGGATTTCGGCCCGAACTTCGTGCGCCGATAATCCTGAACCTGGCCTTCCAGCTTCTCGATCAGCGCCTCAGGCTCTGCGATGAAGGCCTCTTTCTCGGCAACCACAGACTGCTCATGCTGGCGCGCAGCGCGCTCGAGGAAGCCGCGACCAAGCTGATCTATCTGGCGATCCGCAACTTCGAGAAAGGCGGCAGGAATGTCCGGGAATGGTTTGCGGCCCGGAACCAATTCGCTATCATGTTCGATGAGCGCTTCAATGCGTGACCGTATCTGAAACCCGCATGGGCCAGCCCAGATACACAAAGTTCATGACACTCCCCTATCGACGGGCGCGCCGATGAGAATGATGTCCTTGCCCGGCATGTCTGGTCTCCCGTGACCCGAGGTACAAGGGTGTCCCCGAATCGGGTTTATTGGAAGCGGATATCGCGCTGCCCGCGCCTGCCCGACCAATGGCCGCCGGGATCGCCCGTTCGCACGAACGCCCCTTGCTCAGGACGAGGAAAGCGGGTCGATCACGCGCCCCATCGCCGCGGCCACGTCGAGCATCCGGTTGGAAAAGCCCCATTCGTTGTCATACCAGGCCAGCACGCGGGCAAGGCGGCCCCCCATCACGCGGGTCT
This sequence comes from Roseovarius sp. UBA6167, assembly GCA_002428225.1. GTDB lineage: Bacteria > Pseudomonadota > Alphaproteobacteria > Rhodobacterales > Rhodobacteraceae > Roseovarius. The sequence continues at coordinate 2,008 of DIUD01000064.1, forward strand.
GGTCGGTGGCAAGGACGGCGCTCATCGGGTTGTGGTTGAAATCCGACGACACCAGTTCGCGCCCCGTCACGTCGAGGATACCCCTGAGCGGCCCGGCGGCGGCTTTTGCGATGGCGGCGTTGATTTCCTCGGCGCTTGTGTCGCGCGCGGCCTCGAAGGTCAGATCGACGGCGCTGACATTCGGGGTGGGCACGCGGATGGCCGTGCCGTCGAGGCGCCCCGCGAGGGCCGGCAGGACGAGACCCACGGCGCGCGCCGCCCCGGTTGTCGTGGGGATGATGTTCAGGCCCGCCGCCCGCGCGCGGTAGAGGTCACGATGCATCGTGTCGAGCGTCGGTTGATCGCCCGTGTAGCTGTGGATCGTGGTCATGAATCCGCGGGTGATGCCGATGACCTCGTGCAGCACCTTGGCCACGGGGGCGAGGCAGTTGGTGGTGCAGGATGCGTTGGAAACGATGACGTCCTCGGGTGTCAGATCCTTGTGATTCACGCCGTAAACAACCGTGCGGTCGGCGCCGCTGGACGGGGCCGAGACGAGCACCCGGCGCGCGCCATTGCGAAGATGGCGCGCGGCGGCCTCGCGGTCGGTGAAGAGGCCGGTGCATTCGAGCACGATATCCACATCACCCCAGGGCAGCGCCTCCGGCTCGCGCAGCGCCGTCACCCGGATCGGGCCGGTTCCCGCGTCGATCGTGTCGCCGTTCACCGTGACGGGGCCGGGAAAGCGGCCATGCACGCTGTCGAATTCCAGCAGATGGGCATTGGTCCCGACCGGGCCGAGATCGTTGATGGCAATGATGCGCAGATCGTCGCGTCCCGATTCCACGAGCGCGCGCAGCACGTTTCGCCCGATCCGTCCGAAACCGTTGATGGCGAGGGCCGTTGTCATGGCGTATCCTCCTGACTTCGTTATCGCTAACGTTGTTATCGCTAACGACTGCGTGCGAACATACACGAAAACCGCTTTTCGTCAATCCGCGAGCAAACGAAAGAAATCAGCGCCAGAAGGCGAGATAGTCGATCAGCTCCATGAATTTGCGCGCAACAAGAAGCGATCCGGCCATGTCATGGCGCAGCAGGTCATAGCCAAGCGCCAGGGCGATCATTGCACCAAGCGCAAGCGCGATCTTGTCGGTCATGGGCGGCCTTTCGTGAAACCCGGCCTCAGTCTTGCCCGAGCGCGCGCGCCCGCGCAAGCGACCGCGGGCCGCAGCGCGAGAACGGGCGCGTGTGACCCGGCCGCGGCATGGAAGAAGACGGGTTTGCGGGCCGGTTCCGCAGCGTCAGCCGTTTTCCCGCAGGATCCCCCCCGCAAGGTAGAGCGAGCCGCAGATCAGGATGCGCGCGCGCGGCTCGGTGGCCGCGATCCGTTGCACGGCGGCAAGCGCGCTCTCGGCGGTGTGTGCCACCAGCCCTGCGGCGCGGGCGGCCCGGGCCGTTGCTTCGGCGGGCAGGGTTGCCGCCTCGCCGGGGATCGACACGGCGGTGAGGCTCCGGGCCCGTGACGCCAGTGGCGCGAGATAGCCGGCGATATCCTTGGTGTCGAGCATCCCGCAGACCAGATGCGTGGGCCGCGGCGGCAGCGCAGCCAGGTGTCGCGCCAGCGCCTGCCCGGCGGCGGGGTTGTGCCCGCCATCGAGCCAGATTTCCGCGCGCGGGGCCGCCCGAGGGATCGGGCCGTGGGCAAGGCGCTGCATCCGCGCGGGCCAGACGGCGCGCGTGACCGCCCCCTCAAGCGCCTGCGCGCCGCGCCCGAGCGCGCGCAGCGCGGCGATCGCGGCGCCGGCATTGTCGAGCTGATGCGCGCCGGGCAGGTTCGGCAGCGGCAGGTCGCAAAGCCCGCTCTCGTCCTGAAAGACCAGCCGCCCGCGTTCCTCCCAGACATGCCAGTGCTGGCCCTGCGCGATCAGCGGCGCGCCAAGCCGCGCGGCCCGCGCCTCGATCACGGTCATTGCGTCGTCCTCCTGCGGGCCAACGATGCAGGGCACCTCTCGCTTGATGATACCCGCCTTCTCGGCCGCGATCTTCGCCAGCGTGTCGCCGAGATAACCCTCATGATCCATCGACACCGGCGTGATGATCGTGAGCGCGGGGCGCGCGACGACGTTGGTCGCGTCAAGCCGCCCGCCAAGCCCGACCTCGATCAGGGTATGATCGGCGGGCACGCGGGACATGGCCAGAAGGGCCGCACAGGTGGTGATCTCGAAATAGGTGATCGGCGCGCCGCCATTGGCGGCAAGGCATTCATCGAGCAGCGCGCCCAGGTGATCCTCGGCGATGAGGTCTCCCGCCAGCCGGATGCGCTCGTGAAACCGCGCGAGATGCGGCGAGGTGTAGGCGTGGACGCGCGCGCCCTCGGCCTCCAGCCCCGCGCGGATCATGGCCAGCGTCGAGCCCTTGCCATTGGTGCCCGCGATATGAACCACCGGCGGCAGTGCGTCTTGCGGGTTGCCGAGCGCGCCCAGCAGCCGCCAGACCCGGTCGAGCGTGAGGTCGATGATCCTGGGGTGCAGCGCCATCATCCGCGCAAGGATGACGTCCGAGCCGGGCGCGGTCATCCCTTGGGCGCGCCCTGCGGCCTGTCCGCGCCGCCGGGCGCGGGCAGGTCGCCCTTGATCGCGGGGGGCAGTCCCATGAGCATCCGGGTGATGGTGATGAGCTCCTCGCGCAGCGCCGTGCGCGGCGTCACCCGGTCGAGCATCCCATGCTCCAGCAGGTATTCGGCGCGCTGGAACCCCTCGGGCAGTTTCTCGCGGATGGTCTGCTCGATCACCCGCGGCCCGGCAAAGCATATGAGCGCCCCCGGCTCGGCGATCTGCACATCGCCCAGCATCGCATAGGAGGCCGTGACGCCGCCGGTGGTGGGATGGGTCAGCACCACGATATAGGGCAGCCCCGCCTCGCGCAGCATCTGCACGGCGATGGTGGTGCGCGGCATCTGCATCAGGCTCAGGATCCCCTCCTGCATCCGGGCGCCGCCGGCGGCGGAAAACAGGATCAGCGGGCGCCTCTGTTTCACCGCCGTCTCGGCGGCGGCGATGATGGCATTGCCCACATACATGCCCATCGACCCGCCCATGAAGCTGAAATCCTGCGCCGCGGCGACGATGGGCGTGCGCCCCATCTCGCCCGTGGCCACCAGCATCGCCTCTTTCTCGCCGGTCTCCTTCTGCGCGGCGCGCAGCCGGTCGGGATATTTCTTCTGGTCGCGGAAATGCAGCGGGTCCGCGGGCGGTGCGGGCACCTCGATTTCCGAGAACACGCCGCCGTCGAACAGCGCGTCAAAGCGTGCGCGCGGCGAGATCGCCATGTGATGCCCGCATTGGGTGCAGACGTCGAGATTGTCCTTCAGCTCGCGGTGAAACAGCATCGTGCCGCAGCCGTCGCATTTGGACCACAGGTTCTCGGGGATCTCGCGGCGCGAGAAGATCGAGTTGATGCGCGGGCGCACATAATTGGTGATCCAGTTCATCGACGGCTCGTTCCTGTCGCTTGTTCCGGCTTCTGAATTAAGCGGCGCGCGCGCGGAATGCAATCGGACAGGGGCGTTTTCGACACGCGCGGCAAATCGGCTCTGGTCTCGGGGCGGTGGTTTGGCTAGGTAACCTGTCGGGTTGCCGTCAAAGGGAGAAGGCCGCGCATGGCGAAAATCACCTATATCGAACACAACGGCACGCGCCACGAGGTCGAGGTCGCCAATGGCCTGACCGTGATGGAGGGCGCGCGCGACAACAACATCCCCGGCATCGAGGCCGATTGTGGCGGGGCCTGCGCCTGTTCGACCTGCCACGTCTATGTCGCCCCCGAATGGGTGGACAAGCTGCCGCCCCGCGAGGACATGGAAGAAGACATGCTCGATTTCGCCTACGAGCCGGACCCGCAACGCTCGCGCCTGACCTGCCAGATCAAGGTGACCGACGCGCTCGACGGGCTGGTGGTGCAGATGCCCGAACGCCAGATCTGAGCCGACGCCGCCCTCCGCGGCGCTGTGGCCATGGCCTTTGCCGGCGGGACACGTCCGCCCGCTCCGCCCGCGCCCGAGCGCGCGACGCCCGCGGGCACAACCCGCCCGGATCGGTTGCCATCCCGGCCGGTGTGCGCCATGATCCGCACGGCGTCAGGCACATCATGACAAGGGGACTACATGCGCACGAGAGCGGCAGTCGCACTGGAGGCGGGCAAGCCTCTGGAGATCATGGAAGTCAACCTCGACGGCCCGCGCGCGGGCGAGGTTCTGGTCGAGATCAAGGCCACGGGGATCTGTCACACGGACGAGTTCACCCGTTCGGGCGATGATCCGGAGGGGGTTTTCCCCGCAATCCTCGGCCATGAGGGCGCGGGCGTGGTGATCGAGGTCGGCGAGGGGGTCACAAGCCTTGAAGCGGGCGATCATGTGATCCCGCTCTA
>DIUD01000064.1:6544-6893 GCA_002428225.1 Roseovarius sp. UBA6167
GTCATCAACACCGCCAAGGTGGAGCTTGGCAGCCGGGCCATCGTCTTTGGCCTGGGCGGCATTGGACTGAACGTCATCCAGGGGCTGCGGCTGGCGGGGGCCATGCAGATCGTCGGGGTCGATCTCAANNTCGGCATGACCGATTTCGTCAATCCCGGGGATGTTGCGGGCGATCTGGTGGCGCATCTGGTCGGGCTGACCGGGGGCGGGGCCGATTACACGTTCGATGCCACCGGCAACGTGAATGTCATGCGCACGGCACTTGAGGCCGCGCACAAGGGCTGGGGCGAAAGCGTCATCATCGGCGTGGCACCTGCGGGGGCCGAGATCTCGACGCGGCCCTTCCAGC
>DIUD01000064.1:6924-7323 GCA_002428225.1 Roseovarius sp. UBA6167
GAGATCGACCCGATGATTACCCACAAGCTGACCCTCGACCAGATCAATCACGGCTTCGACCTCATGCACCGGGGCGAATCGATCCGCGCGGTTGTGGAATACTGAACCCGCCCGCGCGCCTGCGCCTTGCCCTCGGGGGCGGGGCGCAGTAGGACCACGCGAAGACAACAAGGGGCGCGCGTTCCATGGCCAACGATCTGTTCAATTCCTTCATGACCGGCCCCGACGAACGCGGCCGGTTCGGCGATTTCGGCGGGCGCTTCGTGTCGGAGACGCTGATGCCGCTCATCCTCGCGCTGGAAGAGTGCTATGAGCACGCCAAGACCGACCCAGAGTTCTGGGCCGAGATGGACTATCTCTGGAAGCATTACGTGGGCCGGCCCAGCCCGCTCTATTTCG
>DIUD01000074.1 GCA_002428225.1 Roseovarius sp. UBA6167
CGGCGACGTCAACTATGCCTGGCCGACGGCGGAAATCGCGGTGATGGGCGCGAAGGGCGCGACAGAGATTATCTATCGCGCCGATCTGGGCTCGCCCGAAAAGATCGCGGAGCACACGAAGAACTACGAGGACCGGTTCGCCAACCCCTTTGTTGCCGCCGAACGGGGCTTTATCGACGAGGTGATCCAGCCCCGCTCGACGCGGATGCGTGTGAGCCGTGCCTTTGCGTCATTGCGCAACAAGAAGCTGAGCAATCCCTGGAAGAAGCACGACAACATCCCGCTCTGAGCGGGCAGGGCGCGGCGGCGGTTCGCTCTCGATCCCCGGAGCGTTTCGGAAAACAGTCAAACCGCAGGCAGGGCGAAAATGGGCCGCGACCGATGGCATCTGATCGAGGAGGAGGGGGCGCTCACGCTGGCGCGGCGGCTGCCCGTGCGGCTCGATCTCGCCGCCGAGACGGTGCTTGCGGGCGCGGTCGGGCGGCGACGGCTGGCGCATCTGGTGCGGCAGGATCTGTGGCGCGCGCTGCGGGACCTGCGCGGCTTTGCCCCCGTGGTGCGGGTGCGTCGGGTTGCCGGGGGGCTTCATGTGGTGGCCGGCGGGGCCGTGGCGGGGCGCGTGCCGCCGGGCGCGCAGGCGCATATTGCCGGGCTTCTGGAGGATCCGCGCCACCGGGCGCGCTGGGCGGGCCGGGCATGATGAGGGGGGCCGTGATCGTGCCAGCTCTCGTGCTTGGCTTCGCGGCCGTGGCGCAGGAGGAGGCGCTGCGCCTGCCTTCCGGGCTCATGGTGCGGCTCCACGAGGTGTTGACCGACCGCCCCGAGGGCGGCGGGCTGATCTACCGATTCCGTTATGTGGCCGAGGCGTTTGACGCCGGCCCCGCGCAACTGGCCTCGCTTGACGATGATCTGGTCTGGCTTTGCGAGACCCACGCCCTGCCGCGGATTTCCAATATCGGGCCGCAGCCGGGGCAGGTGGTGATCTCTCTGGCCGACCGCGAGTCGCTGTTCGGGGTATATGCCTCTGATGTCATTCAGTTTTTTTTGGCTTATCGACCCGCAGGCGAGGACTGTATCGAGGAGATGTTCTGACATGCGCGCCCAAGCAACGGACAGCAATGCGCCGGCGCCGGAGGGAAGTGCGGCTTTGCGGACACAATTGCGCAGCATTGCGCTTTCAATATGTTCAAATCGCTCGATTTCCGCTAGCGTCACCGAAGGTTGCACAAAAGTGACCTTTACCTTGCCAACCAGGCGGGCCAGGGCCTTGTGCCTGCGCACGCCGCTTACCGCAGATACGAGAGACAGGAGTTTTACATGTCCAAGACCCTCAAGAGCGTTCTCGCCCTTGGTTTCATCGCCGTCGTCGCCGCTTGCGCGCAGCCGGCCGAGAAAGAATTCGTTGTGGTCGAGCCGATCACAGTGGAACCGGTTCAGACCGGCAAATACAAGTAAGCCTTTCGAGGCTGGCGCGAAGCGGGCGGAAGCGCCCGCTTCGCCGCTCGGTCCCGCGCAACGCCCCTGTGATTCGGGTGGCGCATGATGTTGAAACATCGCGGTTTTCCCGGACGTTTGCCGGGGACGGATTATCAGTTCACGGTTCGCAGGGCCAATCCCAAGGGCGTCACGCCGCTGATTGCGCGCGAGCGTTATCGTGACCGCAAGCCCGCTGACCGCCGCGCCGATTCCGAATTCCTGCGCGCGATCTGGCAGTGCTTTGGCGATCGCCCTTTCGAGCGGGGCAATCTCGACGCGGGCCGCCTGAGCTGGCTTTTCGGGCGCGAGATCAAGCCTGCCGAGGATCCCTTCGATCCCGAGAGCTACGAGGCGTTGCTCGTGCTCGATCTCGACGTGGCGCGCGCCTCGTTTCCCGATGTATTCGACGGAGAGGCGCGGTGATGCGTCGGGCGGAGCATGTCCGCTGCTGGTGCGCGGCCCGTGCCGGGCAATCCCGCAGGCCGTCCGGCCTGCTCGTCTTTGCCGTTGATATCCGCGCAGTTCCGGTGCCCGTGCCCCGGTCCGCGCCCCGTTCGTGTCCGGCCCGGCCCGAGGCCGTTATCAGCCGAAATCCAGCAAAGGGACAGTCGTCATGTTCAAGAAGATCCTGATCGCCAACCGTGGCGANNCCCGCAAGATGGGCATCGCCACCGTTGCGATTTATTCGGATGCCGACCGCCATGCGCTGCACGTGGAGATGGCCGACGAGGCGGTGCATATCGGCCCCTCGCCTGCCTCCGAGAGCTATATCGTCATCGACAAGGTTATGGCCGCGGTGCGCGCAACCGGGGCCGAGGCGGTGCATCCCGGCTATGGCTTTCTCTCGGAGAACCCCCGCTTTGCCAGGGCACTGGAGGCCGAGGGCGTGGCGTTCATCGGCCCGCCGGTCGGCGCGATCGAGGCCATGGGCGACAAGATCACCTCGAAGAAGATCGCGCAGGAGGCGGGCGTCAACACGGTGCCGGGCTATATGGGCCTGATCGCCGATGCCGAAGAGGCGGTGACGATCTCGAATCAGATCGGCTATCCGGTGATGATAAAGGCCAGCGCCGGCGGTGGCGGCAAGGGGATGCGCATCGCCTGGAACGACGAGGAGGCGCGCGAGGGGTTCCAGTCGTCCAGGAACGAGGCCGCCAGCAGTTTCGGCGATGACCGCATCTTCATCGAGAAATTCGTGACGCAGCCCCGTCATATCGAGATTCAGGTGCTCTGCGATACCCATGGCAACGGCGTCTACCTGGGCGAGCGCGAATGTTCGATCCAGCGCCGTAACCAGAAGGTGATCGAGGAGGCGCCCAGCCCGTTTCTGGATGAGGCCACCCGCCGCGCCATGGGCGAGCAGGCCGTGGCGCTTGCCCAGGCGGTCGGCTATGCCAGCGCGGGCACCGTGGAATTCATCGTCGATGGCGACCGCAATTTCTATTTCCTCGAAATGAACACGCGCCTTCAGGTGGAACATCCGGTAACCGAACTCATCACCGGCGTGGACCTGGTGGAGCAGATGATCCGCGTGGCGGCGGGCGAGAAACTGCCCTTTACCCAGGACGATGTGAAACTGACCGGCTGGGCGATCGAATGTCGCCTCTATGCCGAGGATCCCTATCGTGGCTTCCTGCCCTCGATCGGCCGCCTTACCCGCTATCGCCCCCCTGCCGAGGTTGCCGCCGGGCCGCTCGCGCAGAGCGGCAAGTGGCCGGGCGATGCGCCTGCCGGCGAGCGCGCCGTGCGCAACGATACCGGCGTCTATGAGGGCGGCGAGATCTCGATGTATTACGACCCGATGATTGCCAAGCTGTGCACATGGGGGCCGGACCGGGCCTCGGCCATCGAGGCGATGCGGGTGGCGCTCGATAGCTTCGAGGTGGAGGGGATCGGCCACAACCTACCCTTCCTGAGCGCGGTGATGGACCATCCCAAATTCGTCGCCGGTGACATCACCACCGCCTTTATCGCCGAGGAATATCCCGACGGGTTCGAGGGCGTGACCCTGCCCGAGGCCATGCTGCGCCGTATCGCCGCCGCCTGCGCCGCCATGCACCGGGTGGCGGAAATCCGTCGCACGCGGATCTCGGGGCGGATGGACAATCACGAGCGCCATGTCGGCGAGGACTGGGTCGTGAGCCTTCAGGGGATGCACTACCCCGTGACCGTCGCCGCCGACCGCGACGGCGCGACCGTCCGGTTCGCAGACGGGGCCGCGATGCGGGTGACGAGCGACTGGACGCCGGGGGACCAACTGGCGCGGCTCGATGTGGATGGCAGCCCGCTCGTGCTCAAGGTCGGCAAGATTTCGGGCGGGTTCCGCATCCGCAGCCGCGGGGCCGACCTCAAGGTGCATGTGCGCACGCCGCGCCAGGCGGAACTGGCCGCGTTAATGCCCGAGAAACTCCCCGCTGATACATCGAAGCTGCTGCTGTGCCCGATGCCGGGGCTGATCGTGAAGATCAATGTCGAGGAAGGCCAGGAGGTGCAGGAGGGGCAGGCGCTGTGCACCGTGGAGGCGATGAAGATGGAAAACATCCTGCGCGCCGAGCGCAAGGGCGTGGTGGCCAAGATCAACGCAGGACCGGGCGACAGCCTTGCCGTGGACGATGTGATCATGGAGTTCGAGTGAGGGGATGATCGCACCCCGCCGCCATATCCGCCCCCTCGGCGCGGCGCTGTGCCTGGCGGCGCTCGTGGCCTGCGCGCGTGACAGCGAGGCGGCGCAGCGGGGGCGGCTGGCGGGCTGGGTGTCGTTGGGGCAGACGCTGTCGTTCAAGGCGCGGCGGGATTGTGCCGTGGGGCTCTATGCGGTGGTGACGGGGGCGGTGAAATCGGCGCTGCCGCTGACCGACAGCGCCCCGGCGATGCGCCGCGCGCTCGAGGCGCGCGGGGTGGCGGCGCTGGCGATGCCGGGGCAGGGGGGCGATGCGGCGCTTCTGGCCATCGCCAACCACGACCGCGCCACCGGCATGGCGATGCGCCGCGCGGCGCTGGAGGCGCGCGCCTGCATGAACGAGGAGACCGAAGCGCGGTTTCGCGCGGCCCTCGACAGCCCCGGCACGGTGGTGGGCTGGGACGCGGGCACGCGCTCGCTCATCCTGATGGCACCTGCTGCGGGCTGGCTGATGCTGGTCGCGGGGGAGGGCTGAGCGATGGCCGATCAGCTTCGCCCCGGTCGCCCCTCGCGCAATTCCTGCTGGCGCACCGGCAACTTGTCGATGGTGCGCGTGATCTCGCGCACCTGCCACGGCGCGGGCTTGCGCAGGTGGATCACCCCGTCCTTGCCGATGAGCACGAGGCCAAAGCCGCGCGGGCGCAGCCTCTGGCGGATCGCGGAGCGTGCGCCGGGGTCGGTATCGGTGATCACCACCACGTCGCGTTCGTCGAGCACGGCGAAGCGCTCGGTCAGATACCCCATCTGCTCGATGAAGCGCGGATCGGCGGGCGTGTCGGCAAAGACGATGAGCGGGCGCTTGAGCCAGAGAAAATCGTCCAGATTGATCTCATCCGCCGAAAAGATGATCGGCTCGGAGCTGGGCTCGCCGCCCTCTTCCGCCGACATGAAAGAGGCGGTAAAGACAATTAAAACAAAGGCGATGACGTGTTTCATGGGCTCTCCTGCTGGCTCAGATATAGGCGGGTCGGGCACGAAAGCGAAGCCTGAATGGGAGGGACGGGAAGATTCCTTGCGGTCAATTCCGCAGTCCGGCCCCCCCGGCAGGCCGGGGCGGTCGCCCGATCTGGCGGCGCTCGCAGAATCTTGTGCCGATGATCTGTTCCGGCTGGCCGCCGGGGCCGGTGGGTTGGCGCGACTGATCAAGGAAACCGGGCCGGATCAGGCGGAGAGACATCCGCCGGCCGCCCTGACGACAAGAGGACAAGACCATGACATCGAAATATGACACCTGGCGCGAGCTGGCCGCAAAAGAGCTGAAGGGCCGTTCGCCCGACGATCTCGTCTGGCACACGCTCGAGGGCATCCCGGTGCGCCCGCTCCATACCGAAGAGGACGTGGCGGACCTGCCGCATATCGGCTCGCTGCCGGGCATGGCGCCGTTTACCCGTGGCGTCAAGGCCACGATGTATGCGGGCCGCCCGTGGACGATCCGGCAATATGCCGGGTTCTCGACGGCGGAGGAATCGAACGCCTTCTACCGCCGCAACCTTGCCGCCGGCCAACAGGGCGTGTCGGTTGCCTTCGACCTGGCCACCCATCGCGGCTATGACAGCGACCACCCCCGCGTTGAGGGCGATGTGGGCAAGGCGGGTGTGGCGATCGATTCCGTCGAGG
>DIUD01000045.1:0-789 GCA_002428225.1 Roseovarius sp. UBA6167
CACCGCGGCGACCATACCTTGCGAGAGCAGGGGGTCAAGGCTTCCGGTCACCGCCACGCGCCAGGCAGGCGCGGCAGTCAGCGCCGCCGGGATCAAGCCCGGAAGGGCGCAGAGCGCGTCAAAGATCGCCCCCGCCTCGCGCGGGACATCCGCAAGCGCCGCCCGGATCTCCTCCTCGCGCGGGTCGCGCAGGGCGTAGGGCTGGCCGTCATCGGCCCTGCCGAGCGTGTAACGCATCCAGGCCGCGGTGGCGAAGGCGAAGGGAGCCAAGGGCTGCCCCTGCTCCAGCGCGGTCAGGGCGGGCTGGAAGATCCGCTGCGGCAGCTTTTGCGTGCCGTCCATGGCGATCTGGAAGGTTTCATGCGCAATGGAAGGGTTGCGGAACCGCTCTGCCAGCGCCTCGGCATAGGCGGCAAGGTCGATCCCCTCCAGCGGCGGCATTACTGCAGCCGCGGCCCGAAGGTGACGGGCCACCAGCGCCGACAGCGCCGGATCGCCCATGACGTCGCGCACATAGCGGTGGCCCGACAGGAACCCGGCATAGGCCAGCATCGAATGACTGCCATTGAGCATGGTCAGCTTCATCCGCTCGTAGGGCGCGACATCGGTGACGAAGATGGCGCCGGCGGCCTCCCAGGCGGGGCGGCCCTGCGGGAAGTGATCCTCGATCACCCATTGCAAGAAGGGTTCGGTTTCGACCGCGGCAAGATCGGTGCAGCCGGTCTGGCGTTCAGCCTCGGCCAGCGTGGCTGCGGTGGTGGCCGGGGTGATGCGGTCCACCATCGACGA
>DIUD01000045.1:803-1345 GCA_002428225.1 Roseovarius sp. UBA6167
GTGAAGGGCGCGGCGCCCGCGGCGCGGCGCAGGCGCAGCGCGGCCACGATCAGCCCCAGCACCCCCACCGGCGCATCCGGCGTGGCAAGGTCGGCGCGCACCGCGGGGTGTGCGGGATCGGGCGCATGGGTGGCGCGGTCGATGCCATAGCCCTTCTCGGTCACCGTCAGCGTCACGATCCGCACCGCAGGATCGGCCAGCGCGGCAAGGGTCGCGGCGGGATCGGCGGCGATCACGCCCTCGATGGCGGCGATCACCCGGGCCGAGGTGCCGCCCGCCCCGCGCTCGATCAGCGTGTAGAGCCCGTTCTGCGGGCCCATCGCCTCGGCGATCTCGGTGGAGCGCAGGCTGACGCCGGTGATCCGCCAGTCCCCGCCCGCCACCGCCATCGCGGTATCGGTCATCACCGCCTGATGGGCGCGGTGGAAGGCGCCGATGCCCAGATGCACGATCCCGCGGCCATGCGCCGCCGGATCATAGCCGGGCCGGGCCGCGGGGCCGGTGATGGCGCTCAGCGAGGACAACCTGGTCATTGCAGGCCC
>DIUD01000045.1:1381-2702 GCA_002428225.1 Roseovarius sp. UBA6167
GATCGGGGCGCATCGGGATCGAGGCATCGGCGCGGCCCGCGGCCTTGCGGCGACGTTCCTCGCGCAGCACGGCGGCGATCAGGGCGACCATATCGGTGCCGCCACCCAGATGCTCGGCCTCGTGGAAGCTGCCCTTCACATCGGCGCTTTCGCGCGTCACATTGCGCAGGTGCAAGAAATGCACGCGGTCCCCCAGCCGGTCCATCATGCCGGGCAGGTCATTGTCAGGCCGGGCGCCAAGCGAGCCAGAACACAGCGTGATCCCGTTCGCCGGCAGGTCCACCGCCTGCATCACGGCACGGTAATCTGCCTCGACCGACATCACCCGCGGCAGACCCAGCAACGGGAACGGCGGGTCATCGGGGTGGCAGCAGAGCCGCATGCCCAGATCCTGCGCCAGCGGCGTGACCTCGGCCAGGAAATCGACCAGATGGCTGCGCAGTTGCTCGGCGGAAACAGCGGCATATTCGGCCAGATGGCGGCGCACATCCTCAAGGCTGAAGGTCTCGGCCGCGCCCGGCAGGCCAAAGACAACGTTCTTGGCCAGCGCCAGTTTCCGGGCCTCGGGCATCTCGGCGAAACGGCGATTCGCCTCTTCGGTCACCTCGGGGGTGAAGTCCCCGGAGGCGCCGGGCCGGGCGAGGATGTGGATGTCGAAGGCAGCGAAGTCGATCAGATCGAACCGCATGCAGGTGCCGCCCGTCGGCAGCCGCCAGGCCAGATCGGTGCGCGTCCAGTCCAGCACCGGCATGAAGTTGTAGCAGATGACCTCGATCCCCGCCTCGCGCAGGTTGCGCATCGAGGTTTTCCAGGTCTCCAGATGCGCGCGCCACTCGCCCTTCTGCTTCTTGATATCCTCGGACACCGGCAGGCTTTCGACCACCTCCCAGGCAAGCTGCGACGGGCTGCCATCCGTCATCTGGCCGATCTCGGCCTGCCGGCGCGCGATGTCCGCAGGCGACCAGACAGCACCGGTGGGGACGTGATGCAGCGCCGAAACGACGCCCTCTACCCCCGCCTGCCGCATGTCATTGATCGAACACAGATCCTTTGGCCCGAACCAACGCCAGGTTTGCCGCATGGACCCACTCCTCCCTGATTAAGCTTTTCACTGGTCTAACATGAGGCATAAAACTTGACTAGTATGGAAGTATGGCTGTAGGAATCTCGCAGGGAGGACGGCGATGGATGCGAACCCGGCACTGGTTCAGATTCTGGAGCAAGGCGCGGCCGTAGGGCCGCAGCTGCACCGGATGCTGCGTGACCGGATCATCCGTGGCCATATCGCCCCGGGCGCCCGGATCTCGGAAACCGAGATCGC
>DIUD01000002.1 GCA_002428225.1 Roseovarius sp. UBA6167
CCATCGCCGAAACTCCCCAGCGGCATGTCGGCCAGGTATTCGAGATGTTCGCGCATCATCCGGTCAAGGGCTGCAAAGGTGGCGCGCGGATCGGCCCCGACCTCGGCGGCCAAGAGCGGCGCGGTGCGCTGCATCCAAGCCATGTGCGCATCGCGTTCGGCACGGGCGCGGGCGAATACCGTGCGGGTGGCGGCGACGGTTTCCACCAACTGACCCTGTTCGCGTTCGAACGCCAGCTTGGCACGCTGCACCTTGACGATCTCATGCAGGCGTTTGGCCTCGGCGAGCGTGGTCGAGACGCGGGCGGGGGATGTAGGAGCGGCGAAGGCACCACCCTTGTTGCGACGCGACGGATCAAGATTGTCCTCGATCCATGCCAGCCCCTCGGCCACATCGATCTGGCCATCGGGTCGCACCGGCAGACCATCGGCCACCAGTTGCGAGATGCGGCCCTTGGTCAGGCCGACGCGGGCCGCGAAGGCGGTCTTGGTTTCTGAGGCGTTGAGTTTAGTCAATTTCACCTCCTGACGCTGGCGGGGTCATGCGCTGCGCTCCCCCACATACGGATCGGCCCAAAAGGAACCGCCCGGCTGCTCCCAACGGTTCGGATGTTGTCACGAGCCATCCCAAGCCCTGCCGCCTGTTCCCTATCCGTCTGGTTAGGGTGGGTGGGTTCGGTGAGGTGATCCCGGCCACTTCCTGTATGTGTCACGTCACATGCGATGGGCGTGGTGTCATGTCGGCACGGTGGCTCTGCCACGTCGCTGACAGTTTTCGGGACAAACATTGTTAACGGCTGGAAACACCTAACCAAACCCACCCAACCTAACCGGGCCATCCGGGACTGGTCGTCACGCATTGGCAGCCCTCCGGAACAGATCAGAACCGTTGTTGATCGGGGCGGCGTCAGCGTTCACGATGTCCAGTTGCCAGCGCGCCCGGTTGCCGGTTGTGCCCGCCGCGATAATGCGGTGACCCGCGACGACGCGGTTCTGATGCTGCGACAGCCATTTGCCCAGCCGCGTGCCGTTGATCGCGCCGCCTTCGCCCGCGACGCGGAGAAGGGCTTCGCGGAACTCGGGGTTCACGAACTCGGCCTTGCCGAACAGCTGGGTCTGCTGCGCGGCGGCGCGTTCGATGATCTCGCGCACCGTGACGCGGTCGGTGCCGATCACCGATCGCCATTCCTCCAGCGCCGCCGTCAGCGCCTCCAGCTTCGGGTCCGCGCCGCGCATGCCCTCCATGGTCTCGCAGGGGTCAGCCTCGCCCAGCCAAATCAGTGCATCGCGTACCCAGCCAGACCAGGCGGTGAAGGAGCCCAGCGGCACCGTCTGCGACGGGCGACCAGCGACGTGGAAGGCGCGCAGGATGGTCAGACCCGCCGTGACATAGTCGCCGCGATGCGCCGCCACCATGGCGAGGGGATCGCGGTCGAAGGCACGCAACTCGGGCCGTTCCACCCCGGCATCCAGCGTGGCCCGGATGGCGCGGCGTGTCATGTCGCCTGCCAAGGTCAGGTTGTTCCCGGTGGCGAACATCGTCGCGTTACTCGGCACCTCAGCGTTCAGGGACGTGCCGAGGATGCGGACCTTCAGGCTGGTCTGGGTCATCGCCTGGCAGAGCAGTTCGCCGCCGAGGGGTTCCTCGCAGTTGTCGATGGCGATCATCACGTCGCCAGCAATCAGCGCGGCCCCGAGACGTTTCTCCATCTCCTCCTCGGATTTGCCCTGCGCGATCACCGGCGCGGGGCGGCTTGTGGCGATGATGCTGGCCAGATCTACCAGCATGGATTTGCCGGTTCCCGCAGTGGGCGCGTTGAAGCCGTGCAAGGGCGCGGTTGGCAGCGAGCGGCGGATCAGCGTTGTCAGGATGGCCGACAGCGCCACGGATCGGTCGGCGGGCGTAACGAAGGGGAAGCTGTTGATCAGGTCGCGCAGGAAGCCCAGCGCCCGCAAGGCGGTGGCGCGGACTGGCTCGCGCGGCAGCAGGGGGAAGCGTTCGCCTTGAGGGTCGAACAACAGGCCGGTCTGGGCATCATAGCCCGGCTGGTCGAGGATCGAGCCATCCTCGCGCAGGGTTGGGCAGTTGATGATCCCGGTCAGGACCGGCAGCCGCCACTGGCCCTCGCGCGCCAGATAGGTTTCCGCCAGCCGCTGCGAGCAATCGGTGGGAATCCATTCCCCGGCGCGCATGTCGAAGCGTTCCCAATGGGCGGCTTTGGTAAATGCCTCGGCCATGTGGTGCGCCTTGACGTGTACGAGGCGCGGCGCGTCGATCTGCCTGCCGCCAGAGATCGCCACCGGGACCATGGCTGGGCGCACGACGATGCTGCCGCGCTGATAGAAGCCAAGCCCGGACCCAAGCAAGGCCTCCTCTGCCTCGTCGATGGTTTCGGGCATCTGGCCTGCGCGGATGCGGATGAGCGGGCGGTTGCCTTGGGTTGCGGTTTCGTCACCTACGTCGCGGCTAGTGTGGGCGGTGCGCACCCGACGCGGCTGTGCCGCGCGCCAGCCATTCTGTTTGGCTAGCCAGAACAGTGTGCCGACGGTGACGTTGCGAACGGCGGCAAAGCTGTCCCATTTCAGGGCAGTATGCGCCTGGTCGTTCTTGGCAGCTTCGGCTGACCAAGCCTGCCACAAGTCTCGGCCCTCGGGCCCAAGCGCGGCATAGAGGGCAAGACCCACCTTGATCCACTCATCATAGGGCAGATCGTTGTTCGGGATATGGGCAACGGCATCGGCAATCAGATCATGCGACGGGGCTTCCTTTGGCTTCAGCCCCGCAAGCTTGCGCCCCTCGCGGTCCATGTCGCGCCGTTCGCTGGTCGTCTGGCCGCCTGCTTTGCGCAGGTAATCCTCGGCGGCAGCGATGAAGGCGGCGCAGGCGTCGCGGCTGGCGATCGGCAGATCGTGCAGCGGAACATCCCGCGGCGAGCGTTCCGGCCAGTGATAGGGGGCCTTGGTGTCGGGGTGGATGCCGAAGCCCACGAACTGCTGCCCTGTCGCCAACACTTCGACCCGCGCCACGGTGCCATCCAGCATCTGGAACTCGCTGGTCTGCACCTTGTCGAAGGGCACATCGGTGCGGAAGGCCAGCAGGATCTTCGGCGCGCGCCCGATGCGGGACAAGGGTGAAGGCCCCAGCATATCGGTGGCCATGCCGGTCAGTCGGCTTGCATGGCCAGGGTCGAGCACATCGATGTCGATGCCGATCAGGTTGCCGCAGAGCAGACCGGTGTTGGTGCAGTTGCGTTGGGCGTTGGTCCAGCGGGTGATTTGGGCCTCGTCGGCCGTCGCGCAGACGGCCTCCCAGGATTTCATGGCTGGACGCTTCCCGGCAGATTTCGTGGCCACATGCGGACCAAGGACGGGAACGGGACGATAGGCGTTGCGATGGAGGGTCAGGCGCAGGTCGGTGAGATCATCCGCAAGTGCGGCTGTCATGCACGACCCTCCTGTTCTGCGATCCAGTTCAGGATGGTGCTTT
>DIUD01000009.1 GCA_002428225.1 Roseovarius sp. UBA6167
TCTGGTTCGACGAGCGGCCCCGCAACGGGGCCGCTTCTTCGTCGGCATGGCCCACAGCGGGCTCAGAGCGCGTGCTTTTCGCGCACCATCTCGCCGAGCAGGCGCATGAGCGACTCGCTTGCCTGTTCCGCGCGCTCAAGCGCCTCGACCACGGTCTTGCGCACCGACTCTTCGTCGTCGGTCCGGGCACGAATCGCCTCCAGCGCTTCATGAACGGCGGCATGGACGATCGCGTGCGGGCGCTCGGTCTGCGCGAATGCCCGTGTCTGACCAAAATGGCGCATGCCCTCGCCTTCTTGATACCACCGCCCGACGCGGCATTCGGTCTGGTCTGTGGCAACCTCGGCAGCCTCCGCGCCCTCGCCCCGGCGCTCCATCGCCACGTACGCATTCTGCATGTAGATGATGTGATCCATCTTCACGCGTGAGGCGAGCGAGAGGTCCTTCGCCCGCGACAACTGCTCAATGGTCGCTTCGGCCGACTGCGCGACCGCGGCAAACTGATCCCGGAACGCCGCCACATCGCCGCTCACGCGCGCGCTGTGCTCACCCACCCGGGCCGTCTGCTCGACCATCGCCCCCACCCGCGCGCGAAAGCCGCTGACCAGCTGACCAATCTCCTGGGTCGCGGCCTTGGTGCGCTCGGCGAGCTTGCGCACCTCGTCGGCAACCACCGCAAACCCACGCCCGACTTCCCCGGCACGGGCCGCCTCGATGGCCGCATTGAGCGCAAGCAGGTTGGTCTGGTCGGTGATGTCGGAAATGATCAGCACCGCTCGATCGATCGAGGTGCTGGCCTCGCCAAGCTCACCCGCCGCTGCTGCCATGGTCTGCATGTCGGTGTTGATATTCTCGAGGGCGTCGCTGATGCGCACGACCTCCTCGCGGCTGCGCCCGGCGCCGTTGCGGTTGTCCTCGGCAATGTCCAGGACCGCATCCATTTCGCACGACACCGCCATCAGGTCGCCCTGGTTACCCTTGAGGTTGGCAAGCAGATTGACCGTATTGAGCGCATGGAGCTGAGATCCCAGGCGATTCCGCACCATGTAGCGCGCGCTCTCCTCCATCGTCCCGATCGCGCGGTTGACCGCTACCAGCGAGGCGGCGAAGTCTCCGGGCAGCCCCTTTTCAAGGGCACGGCGGTGAAACTCGCCGCGCGCGACCGCGGCGAAGCAGGTGTTGATCTCCTTGAAATAGGTTTCCACCGTATCGAGCAGTTCATTGAGTTCCCACGCCACCTTGCCGACTTCCCCCAAGCCTCGGGTGCTGGTGATGCGCTGATGCAGGTCACCGCGCCGGCAGGACAGGATCACCTGCTCCATCTGCGCGAGCGTGCGCAAGGGCCGGTCGAAGCAGCGCCACGCGTAGACGCTGAAGGCGACCGCGAGCACCGGAATGACCAGGCTGGGTGCCGACAGCCCGAATAGCGTGATCTGCCATGCGGCCAGCGCGGCAACGAGCGCGACGAAAACCAGGCAGAAGATGCGGAACTGTTTATCGAGGAAAGGCGTGCCACTGCTGACAGGGCGATTTACTGACTGATGCATCATGCCGTCTCCTTCTCAACTGGCGTAGAGACCGAGCACGAAGCGCTCGTAGGTGGTCTGACGCTCGGTCAGTGTGCGGCGCAGCCAGGCCAGCGAGGCCTCGGGTGCCGTAGCCGGCCCAGCGCTGCGCTCGAGCTGCAGCATGCGCGTGTAGAGTTCGGACGCGGCCGCCACCGCAGCGAGCGGAACCGAGCGCCGAACCGAGAAATAGCCCGAGACCCCACCACCCTGATCGTGGTCGGGGGTCACGTTGGCGAATACCCAGTAGAAGTCGCCATCCGAGGTCATGTTCTTGATGATGCCGAAGAACTCGCGCTCGGCCTTGAGCGTCTCCCACATCAGCCGGAACACGCCACGCGGCATGTCCGGGTGGCGAACAAGGTTGTGCTGCTGGCCGAGCAGCGCATGCTCGGGGTAATTCGAGATGCGCATGAAGGTACGATTCACGTAGGTGAGTCGGCCCGTCGAATCGGTCTTGCTGACGATCAGGTCGTCGTCGGCAAGCCGGACTTCCCGCTGCGTCGGTGTGATCCTGGCTTTCACTACACTTTTCCTCGCTACTGGCGGCTTGCCCGCCGGACAGGGGCCCGATGCGGCCCTGGCGCATATAGCGGCACGATTCCAGAAAACTTCAGGGCAAACGGTGGGCTGGTCCAGGGCCCGCCTGTCACGCCTGGCGCTTAGGGGTCAGGGCGATCGGCGCCCACCTCGTCGTCGGCCGGCTGCCCGTTGCGCAGGCAGGCTGCGAGCGCTGTTGCAATGCCATCGGCCATGCGCGCCTGCCGGGCAGCGTCGCGCAGCAGGATTTCCTCGTCGCGATTCTTGATGATGCCCGCCTCGAAGAGCACGGCAGGCATCCGCGCATGCCGCAGCACGGCGAGCCCATCGAAATAGTGCACCGCGTGTTCCCGGTCCGCATAAGCCCGCCGACGCCCGTTCTTGTGCGTCGGCACAAATCCCAGGCGCTGCAGACGCGCCCCCATGACGCGCGCACAGAGGATGCTGCGTGCCGTATCCGGATTGTCGCGCGACACGAACAGCGAATGCCCCGCAAAATCATCTTTGTAGTCGAGCAACTGGCCATTGAACCGCCACGGGCGAAGCTCATGCGCGTTGACCGAATCGTGATGAATGGACAGGAAGAACTCCGCGCCGGCAGCGGCCTGCGGGCGCGCCCTGAGGCTCTCGATCCGGCCCTGCGCGTTGATCATTTCCGCCCGAAAACCCCGCTCGCGCAGCGCCTCGACCACACGGCCGGCAAATTCGAGGTTGAACTCGAATTCGGATCGCCCCCGCGCGCTGGTCGCACCCGGCGCATCGAGCGTGTGCCCGACGTCAACCGCGATCCAGCGCTCGTGAAGGGACGGCTGCGAGCCGCCCGCCACTGCAGCGCCCGCGGCAAGCCCGAGGAGGATCGAAAACGCATGACAGGCGGCGTGAACAACAGGTCTCGTCATGGCCGGATGCTAACCGAAACCCACACCCCGGCGCGCGCATGCACCTTCCGTGGAGAGTGTCGCACCCGATTGGTCTTGATTCAAATCATGGAGACGGCAAGGCGTGCCCGGGACAATGCGCCCACCATCGGCACAGCCATGGATAGTAGTAACCCCTGAACCAC
>DIUD01000039.1 GCA_002428225.1 Roseovarius sp. UBA6167
TATCGAGAATGCATTCATGCGCCACCCGGCCGTTTCGTCCCTTGTAGAGAACGTCATAGGCCCCTTCCAGCCGCTTTGCGATGTAATTGGCGTTGAGGATCGCCACCCTGGTCGCCTGCGTCAGCCCCGCGCCGCCCATCATCAGGCAATAGGCCCAGGAAATCGGCAAGAGCGAGGGCGAGCCATGGGGCGCGGCGCTGACCGGCCCCTGCGTGCCGCCGGTCTCGGGATGACCCGGCAGGTGCGGCACCAGATGCGCCTTGACGCCAATGGGCCCCATGCCCGGCCCGCCGCCGCNNGGGATGCAGAAGGTCTTGTGCAGGTTGAGATGGCTGACATCGCCGCCCAGATCGCCGGGCCGCGCAAGGCCCACCATGGCGTTCATGTTGGCCCCGTCGATATAGACCTGCCCGCCATGGGCATGGGTGATCTCGCAGACCTCGCGCACGGTCTCCTCGAACACGCCATGGGTGGATGGATAGGTGATCATGCACCCGGCCAGCGTCTCGGAATGTTTCTCGGCCTTGGCGCGGAAATCCTCAACGTCGATATCGCCGTTCGCGGCGGATTTCACCACCACCACATCCCAGCCCACCATATGCGCGCTGGCCGGATTGGTGCCATGCGCGCTGACGGGAATGAGGCAGACGCGGCGCTGCCCCTGCCCCTGCGCCCGGTGCCAGGCGGCAATGGTCAGAAGGCCCGCATATTCCCCCTGCGCGCCCGAATTGGGCTGCATGGAAATCGCGGCATAGCCGGTGATCTCGCACAGCTTGGCGCTCAGATCGTCGATCATTTCGCGGTAGCCCTCGGCCTGATCGGCCGGCGCAAAGGGATGCAGCAGCGAGAACTCGCGCCAGCTCACCGGCATCATCTCGGCGGCCGAATTGAGCTTCATCGTGCAGCTTCCCAAGGGGATCATCGCCCGGTCCAGTGCCAGGTCGCGGTCGGCCAGGCGGCGCATGTAGCGCATCATCTCGGTTTCCGCCCGGTTCATGTGAAAGATCGGATGGGTGAGGTAGTCGCTTTCCCGCGCCAGCGCCTCGGGCAGGCGGTATTCGGGCGCGACATCGCTGTCTCCCATGTCGATGCCAAAGGCGCGCCAGACCGCCTCGACGGTGCCGGGGCAGGTGCGCTCGTCAAGGGTGATGCCGACGCGGGTCTCGCCCACGCGGCGCAGGTTCACCCCCTCGCGCACCGCCGCTTGCAGCACGCCGCGCTGCAACAGCCCGACATCCACGGTGATCGTGTCGAAAAACGCCTTCGGCTCGACCTCGAACCCCGCCGCTTCCAGCCCCTTTGCCAGCCGCACGGTCTTGCGGTGGATGCCTTGCGCGATCGCCTTGAGGCCCTCGGGGCCGTGAAACACCGCATACATCGACGCCATCACCGCCAGCAGCGCCTGCGCGGTGCACACGTTCGAGGTGGCCTTCTCGCGGCGGATATGCTGCTCGCGGGTTTGCAGGCTGAGGCGGTAGGCGCGGTTGCCGTGGCTGTCGATCGACACGCCGACGATGCGCCCCGGCATCGCGCGCTTATAGGCGTCGCGGCAGGCCATATAGGCCGCGTGCGGCCCGCCATAGCCGACCGGCACGCCGAAACGCTGCGTCGAGCCCACTGCGATATCCGCGCCCATGGCGCCCGGCTCCTTCAGCAGCGTGAGCGCCAGCGGGTCGGCAATGACGATGCCGATGGCGCCCGCGGCATGAAGCGCGG
This sequence comes from Roseovarius sp. UBA6167, assembly GCA_002428225.1. Lineage (GTDB taxonomy): Bacteria > Pseudomonadota > Alphaproteobacteria > Rhodobacterales > Rhodobacteraceae > Roseovarius. The sequence goes on from DIUD01000039.1 coordinate 1,717, forward strand.
CGATCTCATCGGTGAAATCGCGCAGGTGGCCATGCGTGCCGGGATACTGGAAGATCGCGCCAAAGACATGCCCGGCCGCCAGCGCCTCGGGCGCGCCCACGATCACCTCGATCCCCAGCGGCGCGGCGCGGGTCTGCATCACCGCGATATTCTGCGGGTGGCAGTTCTCATCGACAAAGAAGGCGCGCGCCCGCGACCTGGCCACGCGCTGCGCCATGGTCATCGCCTCCGCCGCCGCCGTCGCCTCGTCCAGAAGCGAGGCATTGGCGATCTCGAGGCCGGTCAGGTCGCTCACCATGGTCTGGAAATTCAGCAACGCCTCGAGCCGCCCCTGGCTGATTTCCGGCTGATAGGGGGTGTAGGCGGTATACCAGGCCGGGTTCTCGAAGATGTTGCGCTGGATCGCGGGTGGCGTGACCGTGCCGTGATAGCCCTGCCCGATAAGCGAGGTCAGCACCTTGTTCTTCGATGCCACGATCCGCATGTGCTCCAGAAGCTCGTGCTCGGACATGGGCGTGCCGAAATCGAGCGGCTTTTCCTGCCGGATGGATTTCGGCACCGTCTCGTCGATCAGCTGATCGAGACTCGCCACCTCCAGCACTTTGAGCATCCCCGCCATTTCCGCGGGCGAGGGGCCGATATGGCGACGGTTGGCGAAATCATAGGGCTGATAGTCGGTGGCCTTGAAGGGCATCGCACTCTCCTCAACGCGTGGTCCGGGGCGCGCACCCCGCTTCATCTTGCCGGAAATATCCCCGCCGGAGGCATCCCCGGCGGGCGTCCGGGCCTAGCCGACGAGGGCCTTGTAGGCGGCCTCGTCCATGTAATCGTCCAGCTGGCTCATGTCCTCGGGCCTGATCTTGAAGAACCAGGCATCGCCCAGCGGATCCTCGTTGACCTTGCCCGGATCGTCGGTCAGCACCTCGTTGACCTCGACGATCTCGCCGTCGATGGGCGCAAGGATGTCCGACGCGGCCTTGACGCTCTCGATCACCACGATCTCGTCATCCCTGGTGACATGCGTGCCCACCTCGGGCAATTCGACAAAGACCACATCGCCCAGTTGCTCGGCGGCGTGCTCGGTGATGCCGACGGTGACAAGATCGTCCTCGACGCGCAGCCATTCGTGTTCTTCGGTGAATTTCATCGCTGTAGGCTCCCTGATGATCAGCGTTTGAAACGGGCGGGGGTAAAGGGCAGCGCGGCGACACTTGCGGCCAGGCGCTTGCCGCGCACCTCTCCATAGATCGTCGTGCCGCCGGCGGCGAGGGTGCGCGGCACATAGCCCATCGACACCGGCGCCCCCACCGTCGGGCCGAACCCGCCCGATGTGACATGGCCCACGGCCTCGCCCCCCTCGGCGGCGGCAAAGATGGCCGTGCCCTCGCGCATCGGCGCGCGGCCCGAAGGCAGAAGGCCGACGCGGGCGCGCGGCGCGCCCTCGGCCAATTGGTGCAGGATGCGCGCAGCCCCCGGAAATCCGCCCGCCCGCGCGCCGCCCGCGCGGCGCACCTTCTGGATGGCCCAGATCAGGCTTGCCTCCACCGGTGTCGTCGTGGTGTCGATGTCATGGCCATAAAGGCACAGCCCCGCCTCCAGCCGCAGGCTGTCGCGCGCGCCAAGCCCGACGGGGGCCACATCCTCGTGTGCCAGCAGCGCGCGGGCGAGCGGTTCGGCCTGATCGTCGGCCACCGAAATCTCAAACCCGTCCTCGCCGGTATAGCCCGAGCGCGAGATCCACATCGCGCCGAAGGCGGATGCGAAAATCCCCACATCCATGAAGCGCATCGCCGCCACCTCGGGCACCAGCGCCGCCAGCACGCTCTCGGCGGCGGGGCCTTGCAGCGCCATGAGCGCGCGGTCGGTGATCTCCTCGACCTCGACGCCCGGCAGCCCCGCCCGCATGTGCGCGGCATCATCGGCCTTGCAGGCGGCGTTGACCACGACGAACATGTGATCGCCGCGATTGGCCAGCATCAGATCGTCAAGGATGCCGCCCGCCGCATCGGTGAAAAAGCCATAGCGCTGCCGTCCCTCGGCAAGCCCCAGAAGATCGACCGGCACGAGGCGCTCCATCGCCTCTGCCGCCCCGGCATATCCCCCCGCCGCACGCAGGATCACCTGCCCCATATGGCTCACATCGAAAAGGCCCGCGCGCGCGCGGCAATGCAGGTGCTCCTTCATCACGCCCATGGGATAGTGCACCGGCATGTCATAGCCCGCGAACGGGATCATCCTGGCCCCAAGTTCGCGGTGCAGCGCGTTGAGCGGCGTCATGTGCAGATCGGCCAACGGATCTTTCCTCATCTCATGGGCCGGACCCCTGAAGGATCGCACCGGCACCGGTTATGCGCGAGGCCCGCAAAGACCCGCGTCACGATGCCCCCTCTGTCCCTTGGCCTGAGATCGTTATCCCGTCGGCGCCCCGCAAGCGGGGTCTCTCCAGAGTGTCGAAACCGGGCAGGTCCTTGTGCCTGAGAGTTTCCGGGGCGGTTGCTCCTTCGGCACCGGCACGAGGCCGGTTCTCCCTGTCCGATCGCCTTTGACGCTAATATGGCGCGCGCGCCCGATCAAGCCCGCTTGAAACAGGGCGGCGCGGAAAAGATGTCGATGAGCGCGTCATTGTCACAGACCAGCGCGTCGAGCGTCACCCCGTCGAGCCGGGCATAAAACGCCTCGACCGCATCGGAAAGCGCCTCGCGCAGGCGGCAGGCGGATTTGAGCGGGCAGGTATTGTCGATATCGGCAAAGCACTCGGCCACCGGCACGTTTTCCTCCAGCTTGCGGAACACCTCACCCACCGAGATCCCGGCCATGGGGCGCCCCAGCGTTACGCCCCCCGTGCGCCCGCGCTGTGTGCGCAGGAACCCGAGTTGCCCCAGCCGGTTGACGACCTGCGCCAGGTGGCTCTCGGAGGTGTTGCAGCGCCGGGCTATTTCGGTCTTGGTCACCAGCCGGTCGGGATTGACCGCGCAGAACATCAGCAGCCTCATGGCGATATTGGTTCGCTTGGTGATCCGCATGGGGCACGCTTTCGCTTGAAACCGTCACAGTTTGACCCGACCGGCGAAACGGGCCTTGATACAGGTCAAGTGGCGACGGGAAACCTGGTCTCGCAGGCATGTTTTCTCGACCGGCCCGCGCAATTTCGGAACCTGCGATGCGCATGACGTGGCAGGTCGGTGCCGTGATCGCGGTGGCGCGGATCGGTCCGGGCGCAATACCCCGGTCACAGTTGGGCATCTGCGCTGATTAGACCTTGAAAAATGCCCGGAAGAGGCGCATTTACTTTCGCGTTCCGCACCTGGGCGGAATGCGACTGCAAGGAGAGACCATGGCCAAGGAAGACACGCTCGAATTTCCCGGTGTCGTCAAGGAACTCCTGCCGAACGCGACATTCAGGGTCGAGCTTGAGAACGGCCATGAGATCATCGCACATACGGCAGGAAAAATGCGCAAGAACCGGATCCGTGTTCTGGCGGGCGACAAGGTTCAGGTGGAAATGACCCCCTACGATCTGACCAAGGGCCGGATCAACTATCGCTTCAAGTAAGCGCGCCCCGATGCAACTGATCCTCGGATCGGGCAGCCCGCGCCGCCGCGAGCTTCTCGCGCAGCTTGGCGTGATCCCGGACGCGATCCGCCCGCCCGAGATCGACGAGACACCCCAAAGGGGCGAATTGCCCCGCCCCTATTGCGCGCGCATGGCGCGCGAAAAGGCGCAGGCGACCGAGGCGGGGCCCGATGACATCGTGCTGGCCGCCGATACCACCGTCGCCATGGGCCGCCGCATCCTCGGCAAGCCCGAGAGCGCGGGCGAGGCGGCGCAGTTCCTCCATGCCCTGTCGGGGCGCCGTCACCGCGTCATCACCGCCGTTGCCATTCGACGTGGCGCGCGCCTGTGGGAGCGCGACGTCCTCAGCGCGGTCAAGCTCAAGCGCCTCTCGGACGAAGAGATCAACGCCTATCTCGCCTCGGGCGAATGGCGGGGCAAGGCTGGCGGCTATGGTATTCAGAGCCTTGCCGGGGCGTTCGTGCCGTGGATTTCGGGCTCTTTCACCGGCATTGTCGGCCTGCCGCTCGCCGAGACCGCGGGCCTTCTGAATGCCGCAGGCTATCCGCTCTGGAAGGACCGGCCATGACCACGATCGCACTCGATCATCTTGCGGGCCACGAGGCGGCGGCCCTGCTTGTCGGCGGCCGGCTGGAAGACCTGCTGATCGACAGCGACCGGCCCCGCCCCGGCACGATCTATCGCGCCATCGCCGACCGCCCGGTGAAGGGGCAGGGGGGCATGTTCCTGCGCACGCCCGACGGCTCGGCCTTTCTGCGGCAGGTCAGGGGGCTTGCCCCCGGCCAGGCGGTTCTGGTGCAGATCACCGGCCATGCCGAGCCGGGCAAGGCGATCCCGGTCACGGCGCGGGTGCTCTTCAAGAGCCGCTTTGCCATCGTCACGCCCGACGCGCCCGGCCTCAACATCTCGCGCGCCATCAAGGACGAGGAGGAACGCCTGCGCCTGCACGAGATCGCCCGTGAAGCGATGGGCGAGGGCGCCATGGGCCTCATACTGCGCTCGGCCTGCGAGGCGGCGCCGGACGAGGCCATCGCCGAGGATATCCGCGCGATGCGCGATCTGGCGCGGGCGGTGCTGGCCGATGCCGACGGGCGCAGCCCCGAAAAGCTGGTCGAGGGCGACGGGCCGCACGCGCTTGCCTGGCGTGACTGGCCGGAACCGGGCGAGATGGTCGAGGCGGCGGGCAGCTTTGCCACACTTGGCGTGCTCGATGCGCTGGATGCGCTGCGCGCGCCGCAGGTGCGCCTCTCCGGCGGGGCCGTGGCATATATCGAACCCACGCGCGCGCTGGTGGCGGTCGATGTGAACACCGGCACGGATACAAGCCCCGCCGCCGGGCTCAAGGCCAACATTGCGCTGGCGCGCGAATTGCCCCGGCAGTTGCGCCTGCGCGGCCTTGGCGGGCAGATCGTGCTCGATCTCGCGCCGATGCCCAGGAAGGACCGGCGCGTGTTCGAGGACGCGCTGCGCGCCGCCTTTCGCCGTGACGAGATCGAGACGGTGCTGGCAGGCTGGACGCCGCTTGGCCATTTCGAGTTGCAGCGCAAACGCGCGCGCGTGCCGCTGACCGAGGCGCTGCCATGACCTGCCCGATCTGCGGAAAACCTGCGCAAGACCGCTATCGCCCGTTCTGCTCGCGCCGCTGCGCCGATGTCGATCTCGGCAAATGGTTCGCCGGTGACTATGCCGCGCCCTCGCGCGACCCGGAGGATATCGCCGAGGCGGCGGAAGCGGCGGAAGCGGCGGAAAAAGGGGCACAAAATCCGCACTGAAGCCGCGCAAACCCTCTGGACACCCCGGCCACCCTCGCCTAAGACACGCTCACCCGAAGGCGCAGGCCTTCCCCGATGCCCGGGTAGCTCAGGGGTAGAGCAGTGGACTGAAAATCCTCGTGTCGGTGGTTCGATTCCGCCCCCGGGCACCATCTAACTCTCTGATCTAAAACAAATCAGTAACTTGGCGGCCAATTTTGTCCCACCGCGCGCGGCGAAGGGCAAAAGTGGGCCTTTTTCGATCTTTGGTCCGGTTTGATGACATGTCAGGGGATTGGGCCATGACCCCCGTCCGGGCTGACCGCGCGCGACGACGCCTGCCTGTCCCCGGCACGCTGCCTTTCACCCCGGCGCCGGAGAATCGCCGTGCAGAGGTTTGAAGAAGGCGTGACCCTGGATTTGACGGTGACATCAAGTGCCACCACGTCCGAAAAGGCTTATGCACTCACAAGTTGCGTGTCTTGTGGTCTGATCCCTCACGGTATGCGTGATACCGCTTGCACCTGGGAGCAATTCTGTTAAAATTAACATGTCGCTGCTGGGATGCGTGGCGCTCGCTTTGCCACACGGGAATTTTGTCTTCCGTGTTTTTGGTTTGTAAATGATTGAATGATTGAGAGGTGAAGACATGCCGCACCCCGTGGACGTTCATGTCGGGAAACAGATTCGCCATCGCCGATGGCTTATCGGGATGACCCAGCAACAACTGGCCGAGGCCGTCGGGATCAAGTTCCAGCAGATCCAGAAATACGAGACCGGCGCGAACCGCGTCAGCGCCTCCCGTCTGTGGGATATCGCCGAGACGCTGGGGGTAGATGTCGCGTTCTTTTTCGACGGACTTTCCAGGGACGAGGGCGGCGCAAGCACACTGCCGGCCGGCATCACCGGCGACAAGGAGGCACTGGATCTGGTGCGCTCCTATTACGCGATCCCCGAAAACCAGCGGCGGCGCCTGTTCGATCTTGCCCGCGTGCTGAGCGAGGTGGCTTGAGGCCACCCGCCCTGCGGGATAAGGCACCCACAGTAGCGACAGTGGGGGCCGGGCGATGGATCACGATGCGATCATGACAACGGCGCACGCGCTGGCGGATGCCGCGCGGGCGGCGATATTGCCATATTTCCGGGGCGATGCGCTCGACACCGAGAACAAGCACACGGCGGGCGGGTTCGACCCGGTGACCGCCGCCGACCGCGCCGCCGAGCGTGCCATGCGCGCGCTGCTGGCGCGGATGCGCCCGGATGATGGCATTCTCGGCGAGGAATACGGCGCGCAGCCGGGCAAAAGCGGCCTCACCTGGGTGCTCGATCCGATCGACGGCACCCGCGCCTTCATGGCGGGCGCACCGACATGGGGCGTGCTCATCGCGGTCGCGGATGGCAGCGGCCCGATCTACGGCCTCATCGACCAGCCCTATATCGGCGAGCGGTTCGAGGGCGGTCTGGGGCGGGCCCGGATGACCGGGCCGCGGGGCACGCGCGCGTTGCGCACCCTCGGCGCGCGCCCGCTCTCCGAGGCGGTGCTGTTCACCACCTTCCCGGAGATCGGCAGCGCGCCGGAGCGCGCGCGCTTCGAGGCGCTGGCGCGCGAGGTGCGGCTCACGCGATACGGGCTCGATTGCTATGCCTATGCGCTGCTGGCCGCCGGCCAGATCGACCTTGTGGTGGAGGCAGGGCTTGCCGCCTACGACATCCAGGCCCCGATCGCGGTGATCGAGGCGGCGGGCGGCATCGTCACCGACTGGCAGGGCGGCCCGGTCCATCAGGGCGGTCGCGCCGTGGCCGCGGCGGGGCGCGAACAGCACACGGCGGCGCTCGAGATCCTGTCCGGGCTGGCCTGAGACCCGCCCCGGAGCGCGCACTGATCGCGCATACCGCCGCCTTCTGCCTGCTGGCAAAATTCGGTCCATACGATTGTTTTCCGCGCCCGCAGTCCTTATTCAGACCCCGGCAAACCACGACCACGCAAAAGGGGGCACGATGTCCGAGACAGACGACGACCTGACCCCCGATCCGGTCCTCGGGGACGAAGAGGATCAGCCGCTCGGCCGCGCGCGCATGTCGCGCATCATGTATGCGCTCGACACCGGGGATCGTGATCTGCTCCTGGCCGAGACGGCGCCGCTGCACGCCGCCGACATCGCCGACCTGCTGGAACAGATCAACGCCTACGACCGGCGCCGGCTGATCACGCTCTACGGGCAGGAATTCGACGGCGAGATCCTGTCGGAACTCGACGAGTCGATCCGCGAGGAGGTCATCGGCCTGCTGTCCCCCGAGGTGCTGGCCGAGGCGGTGCGCGAGCTTGATTCCGACGATGTGGTGGACCTTGTCGAGGATCTGGAGGACGAGCAGCAGGCCGCGATCCTCGACATTCTCGAGGACAGCGACCGGGTTGCCATCCAGCAATCGCTGACCTATCCGGACTATTCCGCCGGGCGCCTGATGCAGCGCGAGGTGGTCATGGCCCCCGAACACTGGAGCGTGGGCGAGGCCATAGATTTCCTGCGCAATGCCGAGGATCTGCCGGAACAGTTCTATCACGTCATCCTGGTCGATCCGCGCCTGCACCCGGTCGGCAATGTCACGCTCGGCCGGCTGATGGCCGCGCGCCGCACGGTGGCGTTGCGCGATATCGTGGAAGAGACGTTCCATGTCTTTAAGGTGACCGACGAAGAGGCCGACGTGGCCTATGCCTTCAACCAGTATCACCTGATTTCGGCGCCGGTGGTGGACGAGGACGGGCGGCTTGTCGGCGTCATCACCATCGACGACGCGATGACCGTGCTCGACGAGGAGCACGAGGAGGACATCCTGCGTCTTGCCGGTGTCGGCGAGGAGGGCGGCCTTTCGGGGCCGCTGATGGTGACGATCCGCAACCGGGCGCTGTGGCTCTTTGTCAACCTGCTGACGGCGATCCTCGCCTCGGCGGTCATCGACCAGTTCGCCGACTCCATCGACCGGATGGTGGCGCTGGCGGTGCTCATGCCCATCGTCGCCTCGATGGGCGGCAACGCGGGCACGCAGACGATGACGGTGGCGGTGCGGGCGCTGGCCACGCGCGACCTGACGGCGCGCAACGCGCTGCGCATGATCGGGCGCGAGATCACCGTGGGCGCGGCCAATGGCGTCGTTTTCGGCGCGGTGATGGCGCTGGTGGCCGGTTTCTGGTTCGGCGTGCCGGTGCTGGCCGCCGTGATCGCGCTGGCGATGCTGCTGACGCTGATGGCGGCGGCCTTTGGCGGGATCGCCATTCCCATGGTGCTCGAACGGGTGGGGATCGACCCGGCGCTCGCCTCGGGGCCGCTTGTGACCACGATCACCGATGTTGTGGGGTTCCTCACCTTTCTCGGGCTGGCCTCGATGGTGCTGCTGTGAGCGATCTTGCCGATGCCAAGGCCGCCGCGCGCAAGGCCGCCCTTGCCCGCCGCGCGGCGGCGCACCGCACCCGCACACCCGGCGCGGCGGCGCTTTTGTCATCGGTGCTTGCGGGGTATCGCGGCGTGGCGCTGGCCGGCTACATGCCGATCCGGTCCGAGATCGACCCGCTGCCCGCCATGGCCGAGGCGGCAGCCCACGGCCCGGTGGCGGTGCCGGTGATCGAGGGCGCGGGGCGGCCCCTGCGCTTTTCGCGGTGGGAGCCGGGCTGCGCGCTGCGCCGCGGGCTGTTCGGGACGCGGCTGCCGGAGGTGGACGATTTCGTGACGCCCGAAATCCTCATCGTGCCGCTGGTGGCGTTCGACCGCGCGGGCGGGCGGCTGGGCTATGGCGGCGGCTTTTACGACCGCACCCTGGCACGGTTGCGCGCCGTGCGCCCGGTCCTTGCCATCGGCTTTGCCTATGCCGCGCAGGAGGCCGAAGGGCTGCCGCTGGAACCGACCGATCAGCCGCTCGACATGATCGTGACCGAGGCTGAGGTGATCGCCACGCCGTCGCGCGGCTGAACCGCCGGATCGCCCCCGGCAGACCGCGCGGCAAGGGTTTGCGCCTTGGCGTGGCCTGTGCGACGTTGCACCGCGCGGGATTCGGGGCGGAATCGTTACGGTAAAATGACACGGATATTCATCGCAGGGCATCGCGGCATGGTGGGCGGGGCCATCCTGCGCCGGCTCGAGGCGCGCAAGGCCGCCGGCGAGGCGATCGAGCTTGTCACCCGCCCCCATGGCGCGCTCGATCTGACCGATCAGGCCATGGTGCGCGACTTCTTCCGGCACGAACGGCCCGATGTGGTGATCCTCGCCGCCGCGAAGGTGGGGGGGATTCATGCCAACAACACCTATCCGGCCCAGTTCATCTACGAGAACCTGATGATCGCGGGCAACGTGATCCACCAGGCCCATGCGGCCGGGGTGCGCAGGCTGCTGCAACTGGGATCTTCGTGCATCTACCCCAGGGCGGCGGCGCAGCCGATCACGGAAGACGCGCTGCTGACCGGCCCTCTCGAGCCCACGAACGAGCCCTATGCCATCGCCAAGATCGCCGCGATCAAGCTCTGCGAAAGCTACAACCGGCAATACGGGGTCGATTACCGCTCGGTCATGCCCACCAACCTCTACGGGCCGGGCGACAATTTCCACCCCGAAAACAGCCATGTCCTGCCCGCCCTGATCCGCCGCTTTCACGAGGCGGCGCGCGACGGGCGCGACGAGGTGGTGATCTGGGGCACCGGCACGCCCCGGCGCGAGTTCCTGCATGTCGATGACATGGCCGAGGCGAGCCTGTTCGTGCTCGATCTCGACAAGGCAAGCTATGACGCCAATACCGAGCCGATGCTGAGCCATATCAATGTCGGCACCGGCACGGATGTCAGCATCATGGAGCTTGCGCGGATGGTGGCAGAGGTGACAGGCTTCCGGGGGCGGATCGAAACCGACCCGGGCAAGCCCGACGGCACGCCGCGCAAGCTGATGGATGTATCGCGGCTCGCGGCGATGGGGTGGCGGGCGCGGATCGGATTGCGGGACGGAATCGCGCAGACCTATGCGTGGTATCTCCGCGCGCAGGACAGCGCGCGGGGCTGATTGCGTTTCCCGTCGTGGAATCTGGCCTCGGCGCCATTGTCGCTGCCGCCATCCGTGATAAGGTCCGGACGATGCAAGCGGGAGAGATGCGCCATGGCCTCGCGGGTGATTCCGGTCGATCCCTTCGATCTGGTGATTTTCGGCGGGACCGGCGATCTGGCGCGGCGCAAGATCCTGCCCGCGCTCTTTCGCCGCTACGTCGCCGGTCAGTTCGAGGCCGATACCCGCCTCATCGGCGCCGCCCGCGCAGAGATGGAGGCGCGGGGCTATCGCGCCTTCGCGCGCGACGCGCTCATCGAATTTGCCCCCGACGCGGCCGCCCGCAAGAAACAGCTCGCGGGTTTTCTCGACATGCTCGATTATGTCCCCCTCGACGCGCGCGGCGAGCAGGGCTGGCAGGCGCTCGCGCAGAAGGCCCGCGAGGGCCGCATCCGCGCCTATTACTTTTCCGTCGGCCCGTCGCTTTTCGGTGATCTGGCGCGGCGGCTGCACAAGCACGGGCTGGCCGAGGGCGATGCCCGCATCGTGGTGGAAAAGCCCTTCGGCCACGATCTCGAGAGCGCGCGCGCCCTCAACCGCACGCTGGCGCGCCATTTCGACGAGCATCAGATCTACCGCATCGACCATTACCTCGGCAAGGAAACGGTGCAGAACCTCATGGCGATCCGCTTTGGCAACGTGCTGTTCGAGCCGCTGTGGAACAGCCAGTATGTCGATCACATCCAGATCACCGTGGCCGAAAGCGTGGGGGTGGGCGGCCGGGCCGAGTATTACGACCGCGCGGGCGCGATGCGCGACATGGTGCAGAACCACCTGATGCAGCTTTTGTGCCTCATCGCCATGGAGCCGCCCGCCAAGTTCGACCCCGACGCCGTGCGCGACGAGAAACTCAAGGTCATCCGCGCGCTCGACCCGGTTCCCCCCGAAAACGTCGTGCGCGGCCAGTATGAGGACAGCGAGGGCCAACCCGATTACCGCAGCAAGGTCGGCAACCCCGAGAGCACGACCGAGAGCTTCGTGGCGCTGAAACTGCATGTCTCGAACTGGCGGTGGGCGGGCACGCCGTTCTACCTGCGCACCGGCAAGCGGCTGCGCGAGCGCGCCAGCGAAATCGCCGTGGTGTTCAAGGACGCGCCCCATTCGATCTTTGGCCCCGAGGCGGGGCGGCACCGCAACATCCTGACGATCCGGCTGCAACCCAACGAGGGGATCGAGCTTGACGTGACCATCAAGGAGCCGGGGCCGGGGGGCATGCGCCTCATCGACGTGCCGCTCGACATGACCTTCGCCGAGGCGCTCGGGCCGGAAGAGGCCGATTTTCCCGACGCCTATGAGCGGCTCATCATGGACGTGATCCGGGGCAACCAGACGCTTTTCATGCGCGGCGACGAGGTCGAGGCCGCCTGGGCCTGGACCGATCCGGTCATCGCCGCGTGGCAGGCGGCGGGCGTGGCCCCCCTGCCCTACGCCACCGGCTCTTCCGGCCCCGACGATGCGCTCATGCTGATGCATCGTGACGGTCGCCGCTGGCGGGAGATACGCCCATGACCCTCACCGAATACCCCGATACCGAATTGCTGGCGCTTGGCGTTGCCGACACGCTGTCGAGCGAATTGCGCATGGTGCTCGGTCACAAGGAGCGCGCGCTGTTCGTCGTGCCGGGCGGCACCACGCCGGGGCCGGTCTTTGACGCGCTCTGCGGTGCCAATCTCGATTGGGGCCGCGTCGATATCCTGCTCTCGGACGAGCGCTGGCGCCCCGAGGTGCATGTTCGCTCCAACACGCGGCTCATCCGCGCGCGCCTTCTGACCGGGCGCGCGGCGGCGGCGCGCTACCTGCCGCTCTATGCCCGCGCCGAGGCGCCCGAGGCGGTCTTGCCGGAACTCGAAGCCAACATCGCCCCCGCCCTGCCGATCGACATCTGCCTTCTGGGGATGGGCGAGGACATGCACACCGCCTCGCTCATCCCCGGCGCCGAGGGGCTTGAGGCGGCACTCGCGCCGGATGCGCCCATTCTTGTGCCGATCCGCGCGCCCGGCGAGGAGGAGGCGCGCGTGACGCTGTCGGCGCGCGTTCTGGCCGGGGCGATCTGCACCCATATCGTCATCACCGGCGCGCGCAAGCGCGCAGCCCTCGAGCGCGCCCGCCACCTGCGGCCCATCGAGGCCCCCGTGGCCGCCGTCCTGCCCGACGCCACCGTGCACTGGGCGCCGGAGGACTAGGCCCATGTGGGACAAGGTGAAAGCCGAAGCAAGGGCCGCGCGCGGCCGCACCATCCTGAAGCTGCTCGATGACCCCGCCCGCGCCGCCGCCTTTTCGGTGCGCCATGACGGGATGCTCTTCGACTATGCCAAGACCACGCTGACCGAAAGCGCCCGCGCGGCCCTTCTCGATCTCCTGCGCGCGCAAGGGCTGGAGGCGCGGCGCGCGGCGATGTTCGCGGGCGCGGCGATCAACGAGACCGAGGGCCGCGCCGTCCTGCACACCGCGTTGCGCGATCTGACTTCCGCGGCGCTTGTCCTCGACGGGGAGGACATCCTCCGGGACATCCGCGCCACCCGCGCCCGGATGGCCGGTTTTGCCGCACGGATCCGGGCGGATGGCTGGCGCGACGTGGTCAATATCGGCATCGGCGGCTCGCATCTCGGCCCCGAGATGACGACACGCGCGCTCGCCCCCTACCATGACGGGCCGCGCTGTCATTTCGTCTCGAACGTGGACGGGGCCGACATTACCGACACGCTCGCGCGGCTCGATCCCGCGCGCACGCTGTTCATCATCGCGTCAAAGACCTTCACCACCGTCGAGACCATGACCAACGCAGCCACCGCGCGCGACTGGCTCATCAGCCATGGCCGCGATCCCGGCGCGCATCTGGCCGCCGTCTCCTCGGCCACCGAGCGCACCGCCGAGTGGGGGATCGACCCGGCCCGCGTCTTCGGCTTCGGCGATTACGTGGGCGGGCGCTACTCGGTCTGGGGGCCGGTCGGGCTGCCCTTGATGATCGCCATAGGGCCGGACCGCTTCGCCGAGTTTCTCGCGGGGGCCGAGGCGATGGACCGCCATTTCCGCGAGGCGCCGCTCGGGGACAACATGCCCGTGATGCTGGCGCTGACCGGCCTCTGGCACCGGCAGGCGCTCGGGCTGGCGACCCGCGCCGTGCTGCCCTACGACCAGCGCCTTGCCCGCCTGCCCGCCTATCTCCAGCAGCTTGAGATGGAAAGCAACGGCAAGCGCGTGACGCGGGCGGGCGAGGCCCCGGACGTGCCCACCGGCCCCGTGGTCTGGGGCGAGCCGGGAACCAACGGCCAGCACGCCTTTTACCAGCTTATCCACCAGGGCACCGATGTGATCCCCTGCGAATTTATCGTGGCGGCCCAAGGGCATGAGCCGCGCCTTGCCCATCATCACCGGCTATTGGTAGCCAATTGCCTTGCGCAATCCGAGGCGCTGATGCGCGGGCGCACGCTGGACGAGGCGCGCGCGAAGCTTGCCGCCAAGGGCCTCACCGGCCCTGATCTTGACCGGCAGGCCGCGCACCGGGTGTTTCCCGGCAACCGGCCCTCGACCACGCTGATCTACGACCAGCTGACGCCGCGCCGCCTCGGGGCGATCATCGCGCTTTATGAGCACCGGGTGTTCGTCGAGGGCGTGGCGCTCGGGATCAATTCCTTCGATCAATGGGGGGTGGAACTGGGCAAGGAACTGGCGCTTGCGCTCGCCCCCCTGCTCGACGGCGCGGACGCCTCGGCCAAGGACGGCTCCACCCGCGCGCTGGTGGAGTTCGCGCGCGGCGCGGCGGGCTGAGCGCGCATCGACGGGCCGCCCGCACCGTTATGAGATCCTCCGGTCAAGCCGGAGGATGACGCCCGCACTCCAGAAAACCGTCACCCTCGGACTTGATCCGAGGGTCTCACGGCCCGTAATCCGCCGGTCACGGCGGGGGACAGCGCAAGCCCCTCACCGCAGGATCGACCGCCCCGCATAGATCGCCGTCTCGTCGAGCATCTCCTCGATGCGGATCAACTGGTTATACTTGGCCAGCCGGTCCGAGCGCGCGAGGCTGCCGGTCTTGATCTGCCCGCAATTGGTGGCCACCGCCAGATCGGCGATGGTGGCGTCCTCGGTCTCGCCCGAGCGGTGGGACATCACGCAAGTCATGCGCGCGCGATGCGCCATCTCGACGGCCTGAAGCGTCTCGGTCAGCGTGCCGATCTGGTTGACCTTGACCAGCATGGAATTGGCGCAGCCCCGCTCGATCCCGATGCCCAGCCGCTCGGGGTTGGTCACAAACAGATCGTCGCCGACAAGCTGGACCTTGTGCCCGAGCGCGTCGGTCAGCATCTTCCAGCCGTCCCAGTCGTCCTCGGCCATGCCGTCCTCGATCGAGATGATCGGGTAATCGGCGCAGAGCGATTGCAGATAGGCGACATTTTCCTCGCTCGACAGGCTCAGCCCCTCGCCCGAAATTTCATATTTGCCACCTTTGAAATATTCCGTCGCCGCGCAATCGAGCGCGAGGTGAATGTCCTCACCGGGCACATATCCCGCCTTCTCGATGGATTTCAGGATGAAATCGAGCGCGTCGCGCGTGCCCGAGAGGTTCGGCGCAAACCCGCCCTCGTCGCCCACGCCGGTGGCCAGCCCCGCCGCCGACAACTCTTTTTTCAGGGTGTGGAACACCTCCGCGCCCATGCGCACCGCGTCGCGGATATTGTCCGCGCTCACCGGCATGATCATGAATTCCTGAATGTCGATGGGGTTGTCGGCATGTTCGCCACCATTGATGATGTTCATCATCGGCACCGGCAGCACCCGCGCCGAGGCCCCGCCCACATAGCGGTAAAGCGGCATTGCGCTATAGTCGGCGGCGGCCCTGGCGATGGCGAGCGACACGCCGAGGATGGCATTGGCGCCCAGCCGCGCCTTGTTGGCCGTGCCGTCCAGTTCGATCATCGCCATGTCGATGGCCACCTGTTCGGTGGCGTCAAAACCGATCAGCGTCTCGGCAATCTCGCCATTGACCGCCGCGCAGGCGTCGAGCACGCCCTTGCCCATGTAGCGCGCGGCATCGCCGTCGCGCCGCTCCACCGCCTCATGCGCGCCGGTGGACGCCCCCGAGGGGACGGCGGCGCGGCCCATGGTGCCGTCTTCGAGCGTGACCTCCACCTCCACCGTCGGGTTGCCCCGGCTGTCGAGGATCTCGCGCGCGTGAATGTCGATGATGCTGCTCATGGTGTCATGTCCCGGACTGAAAAACCTGCCCGCCCTTTAGCAAGAAACCGGCGCGATGCAAACGCGGCATGGCGGCAGGTGCACGCAACGACCGGGGCGTGAGGGCGCGCCTTGCGCATGATGGTCGAAGGCCCTGGGGCCGGCCCCGTACGGGACATGCCGACCGGCGCTCAGGCCAGCCCCAGATCGCGCGCGATCATCGCCGCCTGCGTGCGGTTCTTCGCGCCCATCTTGCGGGTGAGAGATTTGAGATGCAACTTGACCGTAACCTCCTGAATATCAAGATCGCGAGCGATTTCCTTGTTGGACTTGCCCTCTGCCACGCCCTGCAACACCTCGCGCTCGCGCGCCGTCAGCCCGAGCCGCGCCTGCGCCGCCTTGTCCACGTCCGAGCGCAGGAACTCGCACGGCGCATAGGTCTCGCCCGCCAGCATCTGCCGCACCGCCGCGATAAGCGCCTGCGGCGCAAGCGTCTTGGGCAGGAAGCCCGCCGCGCCCGCGCGCAGCGCGCGCCGCGCCACGTCGGGTGGCGCGGTGCCCGACAGGATCGCCACCGGACAGCCCGCCCGCGCGCGCATCCGCGTCAGCCCGTCAAGCGCCTCCATCCCCGGCATGGTGAAATCCAGCAGCACAAGATCGGCATGGCCGGGACCGGGCACAAGCGCCATCGCGCCCTCGAAACCATCGGCAACCGCCACCTCGAAACCACCCGCCGCGCGCAGATACGCAGCAATCGTGTCGCGCACGAGAACATGATCGTCCGCGAGAATGAGTCTGTCCATTTTTCGTTCCATCGCCCGGCATTGTCATTATCCGGCCCCGCGCGCAACCATACGTCCGCCCGCGCGCATTGACAAACCGCAGATTGCGCAAATGACCATGACGGCCCGCGCAAAGGCATAGGGGGGCTGGCAACCGGCTAAAAAATGTCCCATTTTTGCAGCGATAACGAAGGAGAAATAATGACCCGTGAACGGCCCCGCCTCGCCCGCCTGACATCGCTGGCCAGAGCATGTGCGCTTGTCGTGCTGGCGCTGGCAGCGGCATTTCCCGCGCGCGCAGATCACCCGGGCCTGTTGACAGTCGATATCGTGGCGCCGGACGGCACACCTGAACGGAGCGTGACATTCGATCACGCCGCGCTTGCCGCTCTGCCTCAGAGCGACTTCACCACCCACACGATCTGGACGGACGGGCCGCAACATTTCAGCGGCGTCGCCCTTGCCGCGCTGTTCGCGCATCTGGGCGTGACCGCCGAACATGTCGTGCTTGGCGCGGTCAACTTTTACACGGCCTTTCTGCCCGGTGCCGAGATCGCACCGGATTACCCCGTCATCGCCCATTCCCGCAACGGTGAAAAAATGAGCCTGCGCGACATGGGGCCGTTCTGGCTGGTCTACAATTACGATGCCGACCCCGCCTTTCGCACGCGGACCACCTACGCCCGCTCGATCTGGCAACTTGACCGTATCACCGTTTATCTCGCCCCGCCCTGAGGCTGCCCCCGATGAACGGCACGAATGATCATCTTTTGCCCGGACGCGACCGACTGGCGCTGGCGCTGCTCGCGGGATTTGCGCTTGCCTGCATGATCGCGGCGGCGGCGATCACCGTGCAGGTGCTGGGCAAACTGGAGGAATATGGCACTGCCGAGCGCGACAACCTGCCATGGATGCTCTCGCAGCTCGAGGTGGACCAGATGCGCCTTGAGCTCGCTCTCGAACGGCTCGACCCCACAGATCCCGAGACACCGCGGGCCGCGCGCCGCCAGTTCGACCTGCTCTACAGCCGCGCCATGACGCTGCGCACCGGCGCTGCCTACCGGGATATGCTCGGGTCCGATCCGGCCAGGACGGATATACGCAGGATCATCGACATCCTGGGCGAGATGATGCCGGTGATCGACAGCACCGATGCGGGCATCCTCAACGAGCGCGCCCGGCTTGCCGCCCTGTCCGCCAGCATGAGCCCCCCCATGCGCGCGCTCGGCTTTCGGGCCATCGTCATCGACGCGCGCCGCGCCGACGCCGAACGCGCGGCGCTCACCTCGCAGATCGTCACGCTGACCGCGCTCAGCCTCGCCATGCTGCTGGCGCTCGTGACGGCCCTGGTGCAGCTCTGGCGGCTCTACCGGGGCCGACTCGCCGCCGAGGCCGAGGCCGCCGCCGCGCGCGAGCGCGAGCTGGAGGCGTTCGAGACGCGCGCGCGCTTTCTCGGCATGATCAGCCACGAGATGCGCACCCCGCTCAATGGCCTTCTGGGCGCGCTGGAATTGCTGGAGGACAGCCTGCTCGAGCCTGAACAGGCGCGCTTTGCGCGCATCATGCGCGCCTCGGGGACACAGCTGCGCACCCATATCGACGAGGCGCTCGACGGGCTTCAGGCCGAGGCGGGCGCGATCCAGCTGCGCCCGGCGCCCTTCGATCTCGATGCCCTTCTCGCCGAGTTGCTCGAGGGCCAGCGCGCCACCGCCGAGGCGCGCGGCAACCGGCTCGTGCTTGTGCTGCCCGAGGGCGGCATGGGTCATGTCCTGGGCGACCGCCAGCGGCTGTCGCAGGTGCTGCTCAACCTCATCTCCAACGCCATCAAGTTCACCTACCGCGGCACCGTCACCCTCACGGCGGAACGCTCCGGCGGCACCTGCACGGCGTTTCATGTCCGCGATACCGGCATCGGTATTGCCGCGGCCGATCTGCCGCATGTGTTCGATGATTTCGTCCGCCTGCCCCCGCCCGACGGCACCGCCCGCGAGGGCAGCGGGCTTGGCCTTGGTATCGCGCGCCATCTGGTCACGCTCATGGACGGGCGGATCGAGGCCGAGAGCCGCCCCGGCAAGGGCAGCCTGTTCACCGTCCGCCTTGCGCTGCCCGAGGCCGCCCCGCCCGAGACCCTGCCCCGCCCGTCGCGCGCGCTGCGCATACTCGTGGTCGAGGACGCGCCCGCCAGCCGCATGGTCCTGACCGCCATGCTGGCGCGCGACGGGCACACGGCGATCCTCGCCCATGACGGCATCGACGGCGTGCGACAGGCGTCCCGCGCCCCGGTCGATCTGATCCTGATGGATCTCGACATGCCGCGCCTCGACGGGGCCGAGGCCACCCGCCGCATCCGCGAGGGCGACGGCCCGAACGCCCGCACCCCCATCGTTGTGCTCACCGCCCATTATGGCGCCGCGACCGGGGCGTGGCTCCGCACCGCGGGGGTCGATGCCATCGAGACCAAGCCGCTCACGCGCGAGCGGCTGCGCGCGCTGCTCGCCCGCACGAAATCCGTTCCATCGCTCATCGACGAGGCCCATCTCGCGCAGCTGGCCGAAAGCCTGCCCCCGACGCAGCTTGCCACCGTGCTCGAAGGGCTGCACAGTGAAGCCGAGGCCCTCCTCGCCCTGACCGGGGATGCCCCGCCCGACCGCTTGCGCAGCCTCACCCACAGCCTCGCCGGAATCGCCGCCACCTGCGGCGCACCCGCGCTCCACGCCCATCTCGCCCGGATCGAGGCCGCGCTCGACGCGCAGGACGCAGGCGACGTGCGCGCCCTGCTCGCCGCCCTGCCCGCGCTCTGGCAAGCCACGCGCGCGACGCTCCGGGCTTACCGCAGCGCCGCCTGAGCGCAGGCTCAAAGGGATTTGCCTTTCACCCGACCTGGGATAGTTTTACGCAGGACCGGCGCAACGCCTACGAAGGATCGCCCAGACATGTCTTTGTTCAAACAGTTTCTGATCCTCTTGCTCCTCGCCGGGGCAGGCTTTGGCGGCTATCAATACATGCGCGGCAATCTTGCCGATGACAATGCCTCCGCCGCCGGGCAACAGGGCCCGCACCCGATCAGCGTCGAGCTGGCCCGCGCGACGCCGCGGATCATGCAGCGCACCATCGAGGCCGTTGGCACCACCCGCGCGCTGCGCTCGGTCGAAATCGTGCCCGAGGCCGATGGTCGCCTTGTCGAGCTCAACATCACCCCCGGCACCCGCGTGACCCAAGGCCAGATCCTCGCCCGGCTCGATGAAGAGATCGAGCGCGCCAATCTCGCGCAGGCCGAGGCGGTGCTGACCGAGCGCCACCAGTCGCTCGAGCGCGTCCGCACACTGCGCCGGACCAATGCCGTCTCGCAGGCCGCGCTGGAAGATGCCATCGCCCGCGCGGCCGAAGCCGAGGCCGAGGCCGATCGCGCCCGCCGCCGCCTCGCGGACCGCACCATCACCGCGCCGTTCGACGGCGTCGTGGGGCTCACGAGCCATGATGTCGGCGCGCGCGTCTCCGCGGGCGAGGTGCTCACCCGGCTCGACGATCTGAGCAAGGTGGAGGTGGAATTTTCGCTCCCCGAGACCATCTTTGCGCAGGTCATGCCGGGCCAGACCGTCGTCGCGCGCGCCGCCGCCTTTCCCGAACACGGCTTCACCGGCACCATCACTGCCGTTGACAGCCGCATCGACCCGGTCGGCCGCGCCTTTCGCACCCGCGCCGTGATCCCCAACCCCGACAGCACCCTGCCCGCGGGCATGTTCCTCTCGCTCACGCTTGTCCTTGCCGAGACCGAGAACACTGTCGTGCCCGAAGAGGCGATCGTGTTCGAAGCCGCGCAGACCTATGTCTTCGTCGCCGAAGAGGGCGTGGCCAGGCGGCGCACCGTCGTCACCGGACAGCGCCGCGACGGGGTGATTGCGATCACCTCGGGCCTCGTGGCCGGTGAGGAGGTCATCGTTCGCGGGCTCGCGCGGGCGCGCGACGGCGCGCCCCTCAACATCGTCGCACGCGACCGCGATGCCACCGCCGAAAGCAGCGCAACCGCCCCGGAGCAGCCGACATGACCCTCTCCGACATCTCCGTGCGCCGCCCCGTGCTTGCTGCCGTGGCGAGCCTTCTGATCATCATATTCGGCCTCGCCGCGCTGCGCGACCTGCCGGTGCGCGAACTGCCCGACGTGGACAATTCCGTGGTCACCGTCACCACCACCTATCGCGGCGCCGCGCCCGAGGTGATCGATACCGACATCACCGAGACGGTGGAGGGGGCCGTCGCCTCGATTTCCGGCATCCGCACCATCACCTCGGAGAGCCGTCAGGGCCGCTCTCGCGTGACCATAGAATTCGAGACCGGGGTGGATATCGACGTCGCCGCCAACGATGTGCGCGACGCGGTGGGGCGGGTGCGCGGCGAGTTGCCCGACGAGGCCGACGAGCCGCAGGTGGTCAAGAGCGACGCCGACGCCGACCCGGTCATGCGCCTCGCCATCACCTCGGACCGGATGACCACAGCCGAGATCACCGATTATATCGACCGCTTCATCGCCGACCGGATCGCCACGCTTGACGGGGTGGCCAATGTCGAACTTTCGGGCGACCGGCCCTTTGCCATGCGCATCTGGCTCGACCGGCGCGCGCTCGCCGCGCGCAACCTGACCGTCGCCGATGTCGAGGCGGCGCTGCGCCGCGCCAATGTGGAGCTGCCCGCGGGCGAAGTGGAATCCTTCAACCGGCAGCTCACCGTGCGCCTCAACAGCCGCCTCGCCAGCGTCGAGGATTTCCGCGACGTGGTGCTCGACCGGGTGGCGGGCTATCCGGTGCGCCTGGGCGATGTGGCGCGGATCGAGCCGGGCGTGGCCGACGATTCCACCGTCGTGCGCACCAACGGCACCGAGGCCGTGGGCCTGTCGGTGCTGCGCCAGAGCCAATCGAACACGCTGGCCATCTCCAATGCCGTGCACGCCGAGATCGCAGCACTTGCCCCCACCCTGCCCGAGGGGATGACGATCATCGTCAATTCCGATGACGCGCTTTTCGTCGGGGCCTCGATCCGCGAGGTCGTCACGGCGCTGTTCATCTCGCTCGCGCTCGTGATCGGGGTGATCCTCGTCTTTCTGCGCAGCCTGCGCGCCACGCTTATCCCCGCGATCACCATTCCCGTGGCGCTTATCGGCACGTTTCTGCTGATCGGTCTGTGGGGGTTTTCGCTGAACACGCTGACGCTTCTGGCGCTGCTGCTGGCCATCGGCCTCGTGGTGGATGACGCCATCGTGGTGCTGGAAAACATCCAGCGTCGCATCGAGGACGGCGAAACGGTCATCGTGGCCAGCCTCAAGGGCGCGCGGCAGGTAACCTTCGCGGTCATCGCCACCTCGCTCACGCTGATCGCGGTCTTCGTGCCGCTGTCGTTCATGCCCGGCCAGGTCGGGCGGCTGTTTGTGGAATTCGGCTGGGTCATGGCGGGCACGGTGGCGATTTCGACCTTCGTCGCACTCACCGCCTGCCCGGCGCTCGCCTCCAAGGTGCTGAGCGCGCGCGCGCCGCGCGCCCCGGGCGATACCGCACCGCGCCGCGCCCCCGTCATCCAGCGCGCCTATCGCGCGCTTCTCACCCGTGCCATCGCCATGCCGCTGGTGGTGCTGTCGGTGGCGCTTGCCGTCACCGCGGGCGCGGCGCTGTTTTATGACAAGCTGCCGAGCGAGCTTGCCCCGCGCGAGGATCGCGGCGTGGGCTTCGTGCCCTTGACCGCGCCCCAGGGTTCGACCGTGGCCCATTCCGACATGGCCGCCAGACAGGTCGAAGAACTCCTGCAACCCTATCTCGACAGCGGCGAGATCGAGACGGTGCTTTCCTTCACCGGCTGGGGCGGGCGGCCATGGCGCTCGTTCGTGGTGTTCCGCCTCGCGCCCTGGGAAGAGCGCGACCGCCCGGTTTCGGCCATGGTCAGCGAACTGGCCCCGCAAATGAACAATGTCACCATCGCGCGCGGCTTTCCGGTGACGCCTGCCGGGCTTGGCCTTCGCGGCAACTCGACGCCCGTGCGGGTGGTGATCGGCGGCCCCGATTTCGAGAGCGTCAAGGTCTGGGCCGGCGAATTGCTGCGCCGCGCCGAAGAGGTCGAGGGGCTGGTGAACCCCGAGATCAACTTCGAGCAGAACCTGCCGCAGCTCGACATCAACATCGACCGCGCCCGCGCCGACGATCTGGGCATCTCGGCCGATGTGATCGCGGCCACGCTGCAAACCATGCTCGCCTCGCGCGAGGTGACCACCTTCGTCAGCCGGGGCCGCGAATATCCCGTGCTGGTGCAGGCCGAGCTGTCGGACCGCCGCACCCCCACCGATATCGAGAACATCTTCGTGCGCGCGGGCGACGGTGTCACGCTCGTGCCGCTTGGCGCGCTCGTGACCCTGACCGAGAACGCCGCCGCCCCCTCGCTCCAGCGGTTCGATCGCCTGCCCTCGATCCAGCTTTCCGGCGCGCTCGCCCCGGACGCGGAACTTGGCACCGTGCTCGACCGGCTGGAAGCGATCGCCGCCGAGATCCTGCCCCCCGAGGCCAAACTCGGCTATGACGGCCAGTCGCGCACCTACAAGGACACGTCCGGCGGGGTCGGCGTGGTGTTCGTGCTCGCGCTGATCATCGTCTATCTGGTGCTCGCCGCGCAATTCGAGAGCTTTCTGCACCCGGTGGTGATCATGCTCACCGTGCCCATCGGCATCGCGGGGGCAATCTATGCCATGGCTCTTGGCGGGCTGTCGCTCAATGTCTATAGCCAGATCGGGATCATATTGCTGATCGGCCTCATTGCCAAGAACGGCATCCTGATCGTCGAGTTCGCCAACCAGTTGCGCGACGAGGGCCTCGGCGTGCGCGAGGCGGTGATCGAGGCATCGGTGCTGCGCCTGCGCCCGATCATGATGACCGCGATCTCGACCATCCTCGGCGCGCTGCCGCTGGTGCTGGCCAGCGGCGCCGGGGCCGAGAGCCGAAGCGCCGTGGGCACGGTGATCATCGCGGGGCTGGGGCTGGCCTCGTTGATGATGCTGTTCGTCACGCCGGTTCTTTACGACTTGCTTGCACGTTTCACCCGCCCGCGCGGGGCCATCGAGACGGCGCTCGAGGCCGAGCTTTCCGCCGCCGCCCATCCAGCCGAGTGATTTTCCGCCCAACCCGCCACACCCGCTCTGGCCATTCGCGCGCCCGGATGCGATAGAATTGCAGGGTGTGCCGGGGGGTGTGTCATGCGGGTCGTTCTCGCGGGAATGGGTCTTTTCGCGGCGGCGGCGCTCGGCCTCGCCGCCCTTCCCGCGTTGTCCGCCGATGTGCGCCTTGAGACGCCCGGCGCGTCGAGAAATTTCAACACGTCCCTGCGCAACGGCTCGCTCAGCGTCGCCACCGCCGCACAGGAAGACGCCACAGCGCAGGACCTCCTTGCCGCGGCGCAAGCCGATTACGCGCGGCTTCTGGGGGTGCTCTATGGCGAGGGCTTTTACAGTGGCACCATCTCGATCCGGGTGGACGGGCGCGAGGCGGCCGACATTCCGCCCCTGTCCGCCCCGAGCGAAATCCGGCGTATCGAAATCGAAATCGAGCGCGGCCGCCGCTTTACCTTCGGGCGCGCCGAGGTGGTCCCGCTCGCTCCGGGCACCGTCCTGCCAGCAGAGTTCCGCCCCGGCGAGGACGCGCGCGGCACGCTCATCGGCACAGCGGCGCGCGCGGGGGTCACCGGCTGGCGCGACGCCGGCCATGCCAGGGCCACCGTGGCCGGTCAGGACATCGTGGCCGACCACGCCCGCGCCACGCTTGATGCGGCCATCGCCCTTGCCCCCGGTCCGCGCCTGCGCTTCGGCGATCTGCGCATCCGGCGCAGCGACCCCCCGAGCCGTGTGCGCGAAGACCGCATTCGCGCCATCGCCGGGCTGCCCACGGGCGAGACATTCTCGCCCGCGCTGCTTGACAAATCCGCCAACCGCCTGCGCCGCACCGGCGCGTTCAGCTCGGTCGGCCTGACCGAGGCCGAGACCCCCAATCCCGACGGCACGCTCGACATCGAGGCCCGCGTGAGCGACGCGAGGCCCCGCCGCATCGGCGCGGGGGCCGAGCTGTCCACCTCCGAAGGCGTCACCCTCTCGGGCTACTGGCTGCACCGCAACCTGCGGGGCGGCGCGGAACGGCTGCGCATCGACGCGCTGATCGGCGGCCTGGGCGGCGATTCGGGCGGCGAGGATTTCCGCCTCGGCATCCGCCTCGACCGGCCCGCGACGTTTACCCCCGATACCGGGGCTTTCGTCTATGCCATCGCCGAGGACAACAACGAGCCCGATTACAGCGAGCGCAAGGCCGAGATCGGTGGCGGTCTTACCCATATCTTTTCCGACACGCTCTCGGGCGAGCAGGCGCTCGCCCTTCGCTATTCCAAAATCAGCGACGACCTGGGCACGCGCACGCTCTCGCATATCCTTCTGCCCGCGCGCCTGACATGGGACCGGCGCGACGACCCGCTCAACCCCACCGGCGGGCTTTATCTCGACCTGTCGGCCACCCCCTTCGTCAGCCCCGACAAGGGCAGCGCCGGCAGCCGCTTCTTCGTCGATCTGCGCGACTACCTCACCTTTGGCGAGACCCGCCGCGTGACGCTTGCGGGGCGCGCGCAACTGGGCTCCGTGGCGGGCGGCGATTTCATCGACCTGCCCGCCGACACGCTGTTCTGGTCGGGCGGCGCGGGCACGGTGCGCGGCCAGGGCTACCAGAACCTCGGCGTCGATCTGGCCCCCGGCATCACTGTGGGCGGGCGCTCTTTCCTCGGGCTGTCCGGCGAGCTGCGCACCATGGTCACAGACAGCATTCAGGCCGTGGCCTTCGCCGATGCCGGTTTCATCGGCGAGGATGCGACCGGCGGCGGGCGCGGCGACTGGCAGGGCGGCGCGGGGTTGGGCGCGCGCTATTTCACCGCCGTGGGGCCGGTTCGCGTCGACCTGGCGACGCCGCTCGACGACGCAGGCTCGCAATTTGAAATCTATATCGGCATCGGGCAGGCGTTCTGAGATGCGCGCGCTTCTTCTCCTCGCGCTTTTCCTGGCGCTCCTTGCGGCCCCGCTCGCGGCGCAGCAGGTCGATGAAGACAGCGGCGGCTTTCTCGAGCGGCTCCTGGAGGACAACCTTTCCGCCGCCGGGCGCGAGGTCCGCATCCGCGGCTTTGCCGGCGCGCTCTCGTCGCAGGCCACCATGGCAGAGATGACCATTGCCGATGCCGAGGGCGTGTGGCTGCGCCTCTCGGGCGTCACGCTCGACTGGTCGCGCGCGGCGCTGCTGCGCGGGCGGGTGGAGGTGAACCGCCTCTCGGCGCGGGAAATCGAGATCGCCCGCCCGCCGCGCACGGATTCCGGGATCACCCCCGAGATCGCCGAGGCACGGCCCTTCTCGCTGCCCGAATTGCCGGTCTCGATCAATGTCGGCGAATTGGCCGCCGAAACGGTGATCCTCGGCGCGCCCCTTCTGGGCGAGGAAATCCGCCTCTCGGTCACGGGCGCGCTGTCGCTTGGCGGCGGCGAAGGCGCGGCCACGCTCGAGGCCCGCCGCCTCGACGGGCGCGGCGCGGTCACGCTCGACGCGGGGTTTGTCAACGCGACCCGGATCCTGGCGCTTGATCTGGCGGTAAACGAGGCTTCCGGCGGCATCGCCGCGACCCTGCTGGGCCTTCCCGGCGCGCCCGCGCTTGCCCTCAGCGCCAGCGGCACCGCGCCGCTCGACGACTACGCCGCCGATATCCGGCTGGCCACCGACGGCATCGAGCGGCTCTCGGGCCGGGTGGCCATCACCGCGCCCGAAACCGGCGACATGCGCTTTTCCGCCACGCTCGACGGCGACCTCACGCCACTTGTGGCCGAGGAGTTCCGCCCCTTCTTCGGACCCCGCAGCGCGCTCGTGCTCACCGGCAGCCGCAGCGCCGAAGGCCGCACCGAGATCGACCGCCTGTCGCTTTCGACGGCGCAACTCGGAGTTGAGGGCAATCTGGCCCTCGACGCGGCCGGCTGGCCCGAGCGGTTCGACCTTGCCGGCAAGATCGGCAATGGCGAGGCGCCGGTGCGCCTGCCCGTGGCTGGCCCGCCCACCGAGATCGCCGGCGCGACGCTCACCGCGCGGTTTGATGCCGCGCGCGGCGACCGCTGGAACCTCGAGGCCATGGTCACGGGGTTGGCGCAGCCCGATCTGCGCCTCGAGACCGCCCGCCTCACCGCGCGCGGCGCGCTTGCGCGCATCCCCCCGCGCGGGGTGACGGCGCGCGCCGAGATCACGCTCGACGGGCTCTTCCCCACCGATCCGGCGCTGGCCGAGGCGACCGGCCCCGCCCTCACCGGCCATGCCACGATCGACTGGCGCGAGGATGGCCCGCTCATCCTGCGCGCCTTCCGCGCCACCGCAGGAGACGCCACGCTTTCCGGCTCTGCCGAGATCGCGGCGCTGGCCCAGGGCTTTCCGGTCACGGGCCGCGCGTCGCTCACCACCGGGAACCTCGCCCGCTTTGCCCCCCTCGTGGGCCAGCCGCTCGAAGGTCGCGCCAGCGCTGTGCTTGCCGGCTCGGGCTCTCTTCTGGGGGGCGATTTCGATATCACGATCACCGCCGAGACCGACCGCCTCGCGCTCGGCATCGCGCAGCTCGACCCGCTCATCGCGCCCCCCGGCAGCCTTGCCCTCGCCGCGCGCCGCGACACTACCGGCACCACGCTCGACCGGCTGCGCATCGAGAACGCCGAGTTCACCGGCACCGCAGAGGGCCGCCTCTCGGGCCAGAGCGGCGCGCTTGCCGTCACCGCGGCTGTCCGGGAACTCGGCCTTGCCGACCGCCGCCTCGACGGCCCCGCGCGCGTGGCGGGCGGTCTGGGCTGGCAGGCGGGCGGCGATGTGACCCTCACCGGGCTCAAGCTCACGGCCATGGGCGCGGCGCTCGATGTCACTGGCACGCTCTCGCCAGAGGTGCCCGGCCTGCCCGTCGCGGGCCGTCTCACCGCCCAGGTCGGCGATCTTGCGCGCTTCGCGGCCCTGACGGGCCAGCCCCTCGCGGGCCGGATCGACGCCACGCTCGAGGGCCAGGGCGTGATCGAGACACTGACCGGCGCGCTCTCCCTGGAGGCCCGAAGCACCGGCCTCAGCCTCGGAATCGTGCAGCTTGACCCGCTCATCTCCAGCCCCGGCACGCTTTCCCTCGACGCCGCCCATGACGGCACCACGACCACGCTGCGCGCGCTGCGGCTGGCCTATGACAAGCTGCGCCTCACCGCCGCGGGCGCGGGAGAGATCGCGGCGCAGAGCGGCGAGGTCACGTTCGATGCGGCTCTCACGGACCTCTCGCCGCTCGACGCGCGCCTGTCGGGCGCGGGCAGCGCCAGCGGCACCGTCGCGCGCGACGCCGAAGGCACGATCACACTCACGGCGCTTGAGGCCGAGGCCATGGGCGCGACCCTTGCCGCCACCGGCACCGTCAACCCCGAGACGCCCGCCGCCACCGGCACGCTCACCGCGCGCATCTCCGATCTGGCCCGCTTCAACGCGCTGTCGGGCCAGCGCCTGCGCGGCAGTCTCGATATGCGGGCCGAAGGCACGGGCGAGGGGGAGAGCCTGCGGCTGAAAACCACCCTCGCCGGGCGCGACCTCGGCACCGGCATCGCCGATCTCGACCGGCTGATCGCCGGGCGGCTCGACCTGAGCGCCGACGCAGGCCGCACCCCCGAGCGCATCGAGATCACCGAGATCCGCCTCGCCACGCCGCAACTGACGCTCGACGCGCGCGGCGATGGCGCGGGCGGGCCGGTCACGCTCGATGCGCGGCTTGCCGATCTCGGCATCTTCCTGCCCGAGTTTTCCGGCCCCCTCGCCGCGCGCGGCACCGCCACGCTCATCGGGGCCGACGCGCGGCGCATTGCCCTCGCGCTCGACGCCACCGGGCCGGGCGGGACCACCGCGCGCGTCTCGGGCGATGTGCTCGACCATGGCGCGCGGCTCGATCTCGCCACATCGGGGCGCCTGCCCCTTGCCCTCGTCAACCGTCTCATCCAGCCCAATGCCCTGTCCGGCACCGCCGAGTTCGACCTGCGCGCGCAAGGCGCGCCCTCGCTCGCCGCGCTCTCGGGCACGGTGCGCACCGCAGGCGCACAGGTCTCGCTTCCCGATGCGGGGCTGGCGATCGACGATCTCAGCGGCAGCGCCACGCTCGGCCAGTCGCGCGCGACGACCGATTTCACCGCCCGCCTGCGCGACGGCGGCACGGTGCGCGTGACCGGTCCGGTCTCGCTTGTTCCCGATTACGCGGGCGATCTGACCGTGACGCTGCTTGACACCGTGCTGTCGGACCGGCTGATCTACACCACCACCGCCAACGGAACGGTGACGCTCAACGGTCCGCTCGCGGGGGGAGCGCGCATCGGTGGCGAGATCACGCTTGGCGAAACCAGTATCCGCATCCCCTCCGGGCTTGGCCCCGCCTCGGTCTTGCTGCCCGACCTGCGCCACGTCAACGAAAGCGCCGCCTCGCGCCTGACCCGCGAACGCGCGGGCCTGCTGCAAGAGACAACCGCAGCTGCGTCACCCGCCCGCCCCTTCGCGCTCGCGCTCATCATCAATGCGCCTGCGCGCATCTTCGTGCGCGGGCGCGGCCTCGACGCCGAGCTTGGCGGGCGGCTGCGCATCGGCGGCACCTCGGCCAACGTCGCGCCCGCGGGCTTTTTCGAGCTGCGCCGCGGCCGCCTCGACATTCTCGGCAAGCGCCTGACGCTGACCGAGGGTCGCGTCACCATGCAGGGCTCGCTCGATCCGTGGCTGCGCTTCGTGGCCGAGACCCAGGCCGACAATGCCGACGTGCAGGTCATCGTCGAGGGGCTGGCAAGCGCCCCCGAAGTCACCTTCGCCTCGAACCCCGACATGCCGCAGGAAGAGATCGTCGCGCGGCTCATCTTCGGGCGCGGGCTTGCCGACATCTCGCCGCTCCAGGCGGCGCAGCTTGCGGGCGCGGTCTCCACGCTCGCGGGCGGTGGCGGCGATCTGGTGGGGCGGTTGCGCGGCGGGCTGGGGCTTGCCGATCTCGACGTAAGCCAGACCGCCGATGGCGACACACAGCTCAGCGCAGGCACCTATGTCTCGGACAGGGTTTATACCGAGGTGACCGCCGACAGCGCCGGCAAGCAGCGCATCAACCTCAACCTAGACGTCACCCGTTCGCTCACCGTCAGGGGCGGCACCTCGAACGATGGCGACAGCGGTATCGGGATCTTCTTCGAGCGCGATTACTAGAGCGTCCTGCCCGGAACCTGAATCGGGGGAATATCATAGGTTTGATTTTGTAATACCGACGGCCTTTTCTTTTGACCTCTTTGGCGTAATCCCGACTTGTGATGGATTGCACGGTTTCGATGTCGTTGGCAAAGAAGTTCCAAGCATCGCAGCATCGGCCGACGATTTACAGCCCCGCGCAGGGCGCGGCCGACCAGCCCTTTTGCGGAGCGGAAATCAGCACATCGACGCCGGTCGCCTGCATGTCGATCCAGACGCAGCCAGAGGCGATGCCATCGAGCACCATCAGCGCGCCCACCTCGTGCGCGGCGGCCGAGAGCGCCGTTATGTAATCGTCGGGCAGGATCAGGCCGGCGGATGTCTCGACATGCGGGGCGAAAACGACGTTCGGGCGCGTCTCGCGGATCCTGGCCGCCACCTCCTCGATGGGGGCGGGGGCAAAGGGCGTGGTCGCGCCATTGCCGGTCTGGCGCGCCATGCAGACGGTGGTCTCGCCGGCAAATCCGCCCGCGCCGAAAATCTGGCTCCAGCGGAACGAGAACCAGCCGTTGCGCACGATGAGCGCATGTGCCCCGCGCCCGAACTGGCGCGCCACCGCCTCCGTCGCGAAGGTGCCGCCGCCGGGCACCACCGCCACCGCCTCGGCGCGATAGACGTCTTTCAACATTGCGGAGATGTCGCGCATGACTGCCTGAAACGCCGCCGACATATGGTTGAGCGAGCGGTCGGTGAATACCACCGAATATTCCACAAGGCCGTCGGGATCGACGGTATCGAGAAGGGCGGGCATTGGGGGCGCCTGATGCCGTTTTCGAGTGTGAGACTGCGCGGGCACGGCACGGATGTCCGCCTCGCGCGGGGTTACCAGTTCTTCCACCAGCGCTGCCAGCGCCGCGCAAGGGCCTCGGGGTCGGCCTCGAAAATCTGCGCCCCGAGCGCAAGCGCCTCGGCCTCGAGCCGCGCCATCTCTGCCGCGATGGGGGCCTGCATCGCCGCCACGGCCACGGGCGGGAAATCCCCCTGCGCCAGATGCGCGCGCATGTCGTGAAGATCGTGGTGGTTGCCCAACATCTCGCCCAAATCCTTGGCGAGGGCGCGCTGCGGGTCGATCCGGTCAGGCTTGATCGGGCGCAGCAGTCGCGCGTGATACCAGTGGTATTTCACCGGCTTGCGCCAGTCGTGGAAAGCCTCGGGCGTGCCGGTCTCGCGCGCGTGTTTCAGCCCGCGTTGTCCCTGCGCATAGGTCTTTTGCAGCCCCTTGCGCGCGGGGGCAAAGCCCTTGGCGGTCAGCCGCCAGTCCGCGACCCGCGCGCGTGCCTCGGTCAATATCGCGTCGAATGCGGCGATATCGGCGGCGCGGTCGGTGGCGAGGTGGGGCAGGGCCTCGGCCTCGAAGCCCGCCCGGATCGCGGTCAGCGCGCCTGCGTCCAGCCCCTCGGGCACGGCGGCGGCCAGCCGGTCGAGCGTCTCGCACCCCGCCCCGCCGGCGCGCAAGGCTTCCAGCGCCTTGCCGGCATCGCGGAACGCGGCGTTTTCCGCGTCGAAACCGGGAAAGGCGGGGCGCACGAGGCGGATGAGGCCGCGCAGCTTCTTGCAGCGCGCGCGCGCCTCGTGGATGCCCTCGGCATTGTCGCCCGCGCGGTTCGCGGCGGCAAGCGCCCGGTCGATCTGCTCGCGCGCGATCCGGCGCAGGGCCGCGGTCAGGGACTTGTCGGATTTCTTGAGGCAATAGGCCATGATGCGCGCCATGATAAGGGTTCGCCGTCCCCGCACAAGCCCTTCTCAACCGATCGGGCCGGGCCGTCGCTCCTCGGACAACAGCACATTGGCCTCGACATTGCCGACCCCCGGCAGGGTCATGATCCGCCGCCGCAGCACGCGCTCGAAATCGGAAATGTCGCGCGCCACCACGCGCAGCCGGTAATCGTAGAGCCCAAGAATGTGCTCGACCGTCTGAACCTCGGGGATGGCGGTCACCGCGCGCTCGAAATCCTCCAGGCTGACGCGGCCCTTGGTGGCGAGCTTCACGCCCAGAAACACCGTCACCCCGAACCCCAGCTTGTCGTGATCGAGATCGAGCCGCTGCCCCTTGATGACCCCCGCCTCGTGCAGCCGCCGGATGCGCCGCCAGGCCGCGGGCTGCGACAGGCCAAGCGCGCGCCCGATGGCGGTGGCGCTCTGGGTGGCGTCCGTGCAAAGCGCGCGCAGGATCTGCCGGTCGATGGTATCGAGCGCGATCATAGCGGCAGGGCCTCGTCCGACTTGATCCGCGCCACATGCATCAGCGCCTCGATATCGGCGATATGGGGCAGGGTCAGGATGGCGCTGCGATAGAGATCCTGATAATGCGCCATGTCGCGCGCGATGACCGAGAGGCGCAGATCGACCCGGCCAAGAAATGTCTGTATCTCCAGAACTTCCGGCACAAGGCGCGCCGCGGACAGGAATTCGTCAAAGGCGCGCGGCTGGGTCTTGTCGAGCGCGATGCGCAAGGACACCTCGACCGCGTAGCCAAGCGCGCGCCAGTCGATCACCGCGCGATTGGCGCGGATGACGCCCGCGGCGCGCAGCCGTTCGAGCCGCCGCGCGCAGGTGGCCGGCGCCAGCCCGGCGCGCAGGGCCAGTTCCGCCGGGCCGAGATCGGGCGCGTGCTGATAGTGTCGCAAGAGCCGCCGGTCGATATCGTCGAGCATGAAATTTTCACCATTCAACCATCCTGGGAATATATATCCCATAATCTGTGGAAATGAACACCAGATAACACGGGCCATTGCGCGGCCAACCGACTAGCCTCTGGCCATTCCATCCAACCCGAAGGAGACCGCCATGCGCGTCTATTACGATCGTGACTGCGACATCAACCTCATCAAGGACAAGAAGGTTGCCATTCTCGGCTATGGCAGCCAGGGCCATGCCCATGCGCTCAACCTGCGCGATTCGGGGGCGAAAAATCTGGTCGTCGCGCTGCGCGAAGGCTCGAAATCGGCGAAGAAGGCCGAGGCAGAAGGGCTCAAGGTCATGGGGCTTGCCGAGGCGGCGGCGTGGTGCGATCTCATCATGTTCACCATGCCCGACGAATTGCAGGCCGAGACCTATCGCAAATACGTCCACGACAACATCCGCCCCGGCGCGGCCATCGCCTTTGCGCACGGTCTCAACATCCATTTCGGCCTGATCGAGCCGAAAGAGGGCGTGGACGTTATCATGATGGCCCCCAAGGGCCCCGGCCACACGGTGCGCGGCGAATTCGTCAAGGGTGGCGGCGTGCCCTGCCTCGTGGCGGTCGATACCGATGCCTCGGGCAAGGCGCTGGAGCTTGGCCTCTCCTACTGCTCGGCCATCGGCGGCGGGCGGTCGGGGATCATCGAGACCAATTTCCGCGAGG
>DIUD01000077.1 GCA_002428225.1 Roseovarius sp. UBA6167
CGACGGCGATGCCGCCGGCGCCGTTCACCAGCAGGTTCGGATAACGCGCCGGCAGAACCACCGGCTCGCTTTCGTTACCGTCGTAATTGTCCTGGAAGTCGACGGTGTTCTTGTCGATGTCGTCGAGCAGCGCCATCGCCGGCTTGGCGAGACGGCACTCGGTGTAACGCATCGCCGCCGCAGGATCGCCGTCGACCGAGCCGAAATTGCCCTGCCCGTCGATGAGCTGCAGGCGCATGGAGAAATCCTGCGCCATGCGCACCAGCGCGTCGTAGATCGCGCTGTCGCCGTGCGGGTGGTATTTGCCCATCACGTCGCCCACCGCGCGCGCCGACTTGCGGTAGGGCTTGTCATGGGTATTGCCGCTCTCGTGCATGGCATAGAGGATGCGGCGATGCACGGGTTTGAGGCCGTCGCGCAGGTCAGGGATCGCGCGGCTGACGATCNNGCTCATCGCGTAATCGAGATAGGAGGTCTTCATCTCCTGCGTGATCGAGATCTGCGGCCCGTGGTGACGGGGCGGCTCTGGCGGGGTTTCGCCGGTGATTTCAGGGGGTTGGGGCGTATCGTTCACGTTTTTGATGGTCCTGTGATCTGCCGCTATATCTTGTTGGGCGGACTATAACAGTTCCATGATATGGGGTGCAATGGGGCTGGGGCGGCGCATCTGGCAGCCCCGGATCACGAGTGATAACATATTGTTTTCATTGCAAAGTAATTTTTTGATGGCACATTGGTCCCGTCAGGAAGTGACAGGAGCACAGACATGGAGACATCAGAGACCGAACTCATGCTGAAAGGGTATGGGCTGACCACGGCGGAATTCTTCTACCGGATGCCCGACTATCCCAATGTCCTTAACAGCTACCTGTGGCAGGATTACGACATCGCGCCCGATCACCCGAAGCTGTTCGGCTTCATCGAATTCTGGCAGCGAGAGATCGAAGGCCCGCTGCATTCGGTGCGCTTTGCCCATCGCAAGATGATCGCGCCGGGCGAATGGCGCAACGTGACCGGCGAATTCGTCCTGCATTGAGGGGCGGCGGGGGCCGGCCCCCACGGCCCCTTCCCGGTCGGGAAAAGGTGTTTCGGGCGTGGCGCGCGCGCCATTTCGGGTGAAATTCGGCGCGCGCGGAGAACGATCTTTCATTTGCCGGTTGAAATCCGGGGGCGTCCTGCTGTTAGTGCTCGCTGCTACATGGTCTTGGGGGGCGGGCAGACCGATGACGTTCGACCAGATTTTCATGCTGCTGCTCCTCGCGGTGGTTTTTGTCGGCTTCTTCAAGGAAATCTACCCGCCCGAGGTGACGGCGCTGGGCGCGTCGGCCGTGCTGCTGGCGACGGGAATTGTGCAGACCGGCGATTTTCTCAAGGTGTTCGGCTCGTCCGCGCCGATCACCATCGCCATGATGTTCATCATTTCCGCAGCACTCGAACGCACCGGCGTGCTGGAGATGATCGGCGCCTTCCTGCGCCGCCAGGCGCGGGGCTCTTTCCTGCGCACGATCCTGTTCATGATGCTGGGCGCGATGGGGGCCTCGGCCTTCATGAACAATACGCCGGTGGTGATCCTGCTGACGCCGGTGATGATCTCGGTCGCCTCCTCTTTGGGCGTGTCCTCGTCCAAGCTGCTCATCCCGCTGAGTTTCTCGGCCATCTTCGGCGGCACGCTGACGCTGGTGGGCACCTCGACCAACATCCTGATGAGCGGGGTGGCGCGCGATGCGGGCCAGCCGCCGATCACCATGTTCGAGATGACCCTGCCGGGGCTGATCTTTTCCGCCGTGGGGCTGATCTACATGGTGTTTGCCGGGCGTTTCCTGCTGCCGGATCGCGCCTCGCTCGCCAGCGTGCTGGGGCAGGAGAGCAAGCGCAAGTTCCTTGCCCGCCTGCTCATCCCGCACGAATCGAAGTATATCGGCAAGACGCTGGAGGACCTGCCCTTCAACCGCGCGGGCGCGCGCATCCTCGACGTGGTGCGCGGCGAGCTGTCGATGCGCCGCCATCTGCATGACATCGTGCTCGAGGCGGGCGACCGGGTGGTGATCAAGACCGATACCGGCGAGATTCTCGGCCTCAAGGATAATGGCGAGATCGAGTTTCGCGGCATGGATGACAGCGGCTTCGAGCCGGTGACGGCGGATCGCACGATCACCATGGAGGCCAGCGTCGGCCCCAATTCGCACCTGCGTGGCAAGCCGATCAAGGATCTCAAGCTGCGCCGCAAATACGGCGTCTATCTTATGGCCGTGCACCGGCAGGAACAGAACATCAGTCAGGACCTGCCCGAGGTGCGGCTGCAATTCGCCGATACGCTGCTGCTGGAGGGCCCGCCCGAGGGCATCCAGCGGCTGATGGAGGATGGCGGCATCGTCAACCTGACTGCGCCCTCGGAACAGGCGATGCGCCGCTCCAGGGCGCCGATCGCCATTCTGACGATCCTTGGCGTCATGGGCCTTGCGGCGGCGGATGTCATGCCGATTGCCGGGCTGGCGGTGATCGGGGCGGTGGTGGTGATGATGACCCGCTGTGTTGACCCCGAAGAGGCGTTCGACGCGATCGACTGGCGGATACTGTTCCTTATCTTCGGGATGCTGGGGGTAAGTCTCGGGATGGAGGAGACAGGCACGGCGAGGCTCATCATCGAGACGGTGGTGGGCCTTCTGGACGGGTTCGGTCCGCTGGTGATTCTCGCGGCGATCTATGTGCTGACCAGCGTGCTGACCGAGATGGTGACGAACAACGCCGTGGCGATCCTGATCGGCCCTATCGTGATCGGGGTGGCGGTGCAGCTGGGCTATGATCCGCGCCCCTTCATCATGGCGGTGATGTTCGCCGCCTCAGCCAGTTTTGCCACGCCCATCGGTTACCAGACCAACACCTTCGTCTACAGCGCGGGGGGCTACAAGTTCCGCGATTTCCTTGTCGTGGGCCTGCCGCTCAACATCATTTTCGCGGTGGTGGCGGTGCTGGTGATCCCGTTTTTCTTTCCGTTCTGAGGGGCGCGCGCGATGATGGCTTCTCCGGTGCCGCTGAGCCGCGACCTGGTGCTGATCGGGGGCGGCCATGCCCATGCGCTGGTGCTGCGCATGTGGGGGATGCGGCCGCTGGCCGGGGTGCGCGTGACGGTGATCGACCCCGCGCCCGTGGCGGCCTATTCGGGGATGCTGCCGGGGATGGTGGCCGGCCATTGCCGCCAGTCGGAACTGGAGATCGACCTTGTGCGGCTGGCGCGGTTCGCGGGCGCGCGGCTGATCGTGGGGGCGGTGACGGGGATTGATGCGGGCGCGCGGCGTATCGCGGTCGGCGCGCGCGAGGTGGAATTCGACGTGGCCTCGCTCGATGTGGGCATCCATTCGGCCATGCCGGACCTGCCCGGTTTCGCCGGGCACGCGGTGGCGGTCAAGCCGCTCGGCCCCTTTGCCGCGCGATGGGAAGGCTT
The DNA here is from genome assembly GCA_002428225.1 of Roseovarius sp. UBA6167. GTDB lineage: Bacteria > Pseudomonadota > Alphaproteobacteria > Rhodobacterales > Rhodobacteraceae > Roseovarius. The sequence continues at coordinate 3,443 of DIUD01000077.1, forward strand.
CGTGGCGCGGGTGGCGGCGGGCGAGGAGCGGGCCCAGGCGGCGGTGATCGGCGGCGGCATCGCCGGGGTGGAACTGGCCATGGCGATGGCGCACCGGCTGGGGCCGGGCGCCGAGGTGAGCCTGATCGAGCGGGCGGCGCATATCGCGCCCGAGCGGCCGGTGCTGCGCCCGCGCCTGGTGCGCGCGCTGGCGGGGCAGGGGGTGCGGGTGCTGACCGGAACCGAGGTCGCGGCGGTGTGCGAGGGTGAGCTGCGCCTTGCCGGGGGCGCGCGGGTGCCCTCGCGCCTGACGGTGGGGGCGGCGGGGGGGCGCGCGCATGGCTGGCTGGCGCAGACCGGCCTGCCGGTGACGGAGGGCGGGTTCGTGCGCGTCGGGGCCGATCTGCGGGTCGAGGGGCTCGACGCGCTGTTCGCCGTGGGCGATTGCGCGCACCTGGCCCATGCCCAGCGACCCAAGGCCGGGGTGTTCGCCGTGCGCGCGGCGCCGGTGCTGCTTGACAACCTGCGCGCGGTGCTCTCGGGCCGGGCCTTGCGCCCGTTTCATCCGCAGCGCGACTATCTCAAGCTGATCTCGCTGGGTGGCAAGGTGGCGCTGGCGGAAAAGGCGGGGCTGGCCTTTTCCGGCGCGCTTCTGTGGCGCTGGAAGGACCGGATCGACCGCGCCTTCATGGCGAAATTCGATCCGCTGCCCGCCATGCCCGCGCCCGCGCTGCCGCGCGAGCGGGCGCTGTCGGAGGAGAGCGGGGCCGAACCGATGTGCGGCGGCTGCGGCGCCAAGGTCGCGCCCGCAGTGCTGCGCGGTGCGATTGCCGGGACCGGCGAGGATGCCGCCGTGATCGAGACGGGGGGTGTCCGCCAGGTGCTGAGCGTCGATCACCTGCGCGCCTTTGTCGAGGATCCGGCGCTGATGGCGCGTATTTCCGCGCTGCACGCGCTTGGCGACATCTGGGCCATGGGCGCGCGCCCGCAGGCGGCGCTTGTCTCGGTGACGCTGCCGCGCATGAGCGAGACGTTGCAGGCGCGCACCATGGCCGAGATCATGGAGGCCGCAGATGCGGTGATGGCCGGGGCGGGGGCCCGGATCGTCGGGGGCCATTCGAGCATGGGCGCCGAGATGAGCCTCGGCTTCGCGCTCACCGGCCTTGTGGCGCGCGCGCCGATCACGCTCGGGGGCGCGCGGCCGGGGGATGCGCTGATCCTGACGCGGGGCATCGGGTCGGGCACGCTCTTGGCCGCCGAGATGCGGGGCGCGGCCCGGGGCTGCGACATCGCGGCGCTAGTTGCGCTCTTGTCGCGGCCGCAGGGGGATGCTGCGGCGATCCTCGGGCAGGCCCATGCCATGACGGATGTGACCGGCTTCGGGCTTGCCGGGCATCTGGGCAATATCTGCCGCGCCTCGGGGCTTTGCGCGCGGCTCGATCTGGGTGCCGTGCCGATGCTGAGCGGGGCTGAGGCGCTGGCCGCGCGGGGCATCCGCTCGACCATTTGGGAGGCAAACCGCCGTGCCGCGCCGGTGGCGGGGTTGGGCGACGGCCCGCGCGCCGTGCTGCTGCACGATCCGCAGACGGCGGGGGGGCTGCTGGCGGCGGTCGATCCCGCGCAGGCCGATGACCTGGTGGCCCGGCTGCGCGATGCGGGGCACAATGCTGCGGTGATCGGCACGATGGCACGGGACGTGCCCGGGGTGGCAGTCGTCTAGAACCCATGATCCTGCTGCCAGGGCTTCACGAGGTTGCCGAAGCGGGTGAACTGCTCCTCGAAGCTGAGCTCGATCGTGCCGATCGGCCCGTGACGCTGCTTGCCGATGATGACCTCGGCCTTGCCATGCAGCCGCGACATCGCCTCCTGCCATTCGGCCATCTTTTCCATCTCGCCCTCGCCCGGTTTTTCACGTTCCTTGTAATAGACCTCGCGGAAGACGAACATCACCACGTCGGCATCCTGCTCGATCGAGCCGGATTCGCGCAGATCCGATAGCTGCGGGCGCTTGTCCTCGCGGTTCTCCACCTGACGCGAGAGCTGCGAGAGCGCGATCACGGGAACGTTGAGTTCCTTGGCGATGGCCTTGAGGCCCATGGAAATCTCGCCGATTTCCTGCACCCGGTTCTCGGCGGTGCCACGCGCAAGCTGGAGATAATCCACGATCAGCAGGTCAAGCCCGTGTGTGCGCTTGAGCCGGCGCGCGCGCGCCGCGATCTGGCTGATCGGCAGCGCGGCGGTGTCGTCGATGAAGAGCGGGCAGGATTCGAGCGATTTCGCCGCCTCGACGAAGCGGCGGAATTCGCCCTCATCCATGTCGCCGCGGCGGATCTTGTGCGAGGGGATCTCCGACGCCTCGGCGAGGATGCGCCCGGCAAGCTGCTCGGCGCTCATCTCCAGCGAGAAGAACCCCACCACGCCACCATCCACCGCGCCCTCGGTGCCGTCGGGCAGCGTGCCGCGTTTGTATGCCCGGGCGACGTTGAAGGCGATGTTGGTGGCCAGCGATGTCTTGCCCATCGAGGGGCGGCCGGCAAGGATCAGCAGGTCGGATTTGTGCAGCCCGCCAAGTTTCCGGTCCATGTCGGTGAGCCCGGTGGCGAGACCGGCCAGCCCGCCCTCGCGCTGGTAGGCGGCATTTGCCACGTCCACGGCATCCTTGACCGCCTTGAGAAAGCTCTGGAAGCCGCTGTCGGTCTTGCCCTGTTCGGCCAGCAGGTAAAGCTGCTGCTCGGCCTCGACGATCTGGTCGCGCGGCTCGCTGGCCACCTCGACGCGGGCGGCCTTGGCGGCGATGTCGTGGCCGAGCGCGATCAGCTCACGCCGGATTGCGAGATCGTAGATCATTTGCGCATAATCGCGCGCGGCATAGGTCGAGATCGCGGCCCCCGCGAGTTTCACCAGATAGGCCGGACCGCCCAGTTCCTTGAGCCCGGCATCATCCTCGAGGAAGGCGCGCAGCGTGACCGGCGAGGCCAGCGCATTGCGCGCGATGCGCGCGGCCGCCGTCTCGTAGATGCGGGCATGAACCGGGTCATAGAAATGCTGCGCCCCGATGATCGAGGCGACCCGGTCGAAGATGTCATTGTTGGTGAGAATCGCGCCGAGCAGTTGCTGTTCGGCCTCGATCGAGTGCGGCACGCTCTCGGCAGCCTCGACCCCGGCGCCCGTGGGGTTGAATGCGCGGACCTCGTTCATTGCCTCTTCCTTCTCGTGTCGCCGGGGTTCGGTCCCTGGTCCGATGGCATAGCGTCACGGCCCCGGTGGAAGCAAAATGTATGTTTCTGTGGATAACCGCCGCCACGCGCCTGCTACATCTTGGCACGAAAGAGGGTGTCGCCGCAATATCCGGGGGCCGGTTCCAATTCTGTCGGGGTGTTCTGCCTTGCGGGCATGTCGATCCCGCGCGGATGACACAGGCACGATTCGGCGGCTTGCATCGGTCCGTCATCCCCTCGTGCAGAGGCGACGACCCGGGGCGGCGGGAGGCTTTCAGGAAAACTCGCTCGCCTTGAACAGGCTGACAAAGCGAAGCTGTTCGGCGTCAAAACGCTCTGACGCCCCCTCTTCGCGGTCCACGATCGAGAGCACCATCAGGATGTTCGCACCCAGATCCCGCAAGATTTCCAATGTGGAAACGACAGAGGCGCCAGTGGTCGTCACGTCATCGACCACGACGACATTCTTCCCGCGCAGGCTGACCCCGTCCGCAAGCCCCTCGACGAGTTTCTGTGCCCCGTAGTCCTTTTTCTTCTTGCGGATGAAGAATGCCTGGACTTTGCGGCCCTCGACATGGGCGACCGGGCATAGCGCCGATACCAGCGGCACGGCGCCCATCTCGAGCCCGCCGACCATATCCGTTTCGGCAGGCAGTAACGAAAGCACTTCCCTTGCGATGAGGTAAGCGGCCTCGTTATCGAGCATCGTCGGTTTCATGTTGAAATAAAGGAAACTGGTTCGCCCGGATGAAAGCGTCACTTCCCTTTCGTTGGAAAACGACTTCTGCGTGATGATCTCCTTGAGCCGGGTCCGCCTGGCCTGGGGGTCTTCGGGCCGGGTGTTGCCTGACGCGGCTGCGCTGGACATGCGTGCAGTCCTTTTCCTGATGATTCGATTTGTCGCAATATGGCGGATTTCATGCGGGCAATGCCACCACATTCCGTGATTGCCCCGATGTCGGGGGCCGTGATCCGCCATCTGGTGTGTGCTTGTGTCCGGCTGTCCGGCGTCATCGCCGCCGATGCCATGGTCTCAGTCGGCACTGGATGCAATCGCGGGGATCCGGGCAGGCTCGGGCGTGGCCTGGTCGGTCGTGGCAGGCCCGCTCGGCGCGGCATCTTTCTGGACCGGTCCCGACAAACGCAAGGCGCGCCAGCCCTCGCGCTGCCCCAGCCGCCCATGGGCCGCCACATGGCCGCCCGCGCCCAGCAGTTGTGCCGCAGCGAGGTTGTCGCGTGGCAGATAGAGTCGGTCCCCCGGCTTGAGCGACATGGCCGCGCGCAAGGGCAGGGTGATCCGCGCAAGCGCCACGTCGAGCACCACCGCAGCCCCGAGCGCGACCGCGGCCATGTCGGGGGCGTGCTGCGAAGATGTGCGCGCCCGCCGGGTGCCGGGCGGCCCGACCGGCGCGGGCGGCAGCAGCAGGTCGAGCCGTCCCGTCCGTGCGCCGTGATCGAGATCGACGGTGAGGCGGAACAGATCGAGTTCCGGTTCGCTCAGCAGCAGCGCCAGCGCGCGCCCGTCCTCGACCCGGTCGCCGAAACGAAATTCGCGCGGCACATATCCGGCCTGGGCCGACCCCATTTCCGCGTCCAGCCCCGCCAGCATGGCATCGGCCAGCGGCGCGACCATCGCAGCATCGGTGCGGGTGGCCGTGCGCGGGCGCACCGGCCCCGGCAGAACCTGCCCGATCGTCTGAACCTCGATCACCCCGGCCATGAGCGCGGGATCGACCCAAAGCGCCCCGCGCGCGCCGTTGGCACCGTCGAGCAGGATGAAAAGGCCACCAGAGCCCAGTTCGCCCTCGACCTCGGCGGCCTCGATCCGGCGCTGTTCGATCGTGGCCACGCTCAGCGCAAGGCCCAAAAGCGTGTCGGCTGCGCGCGCCAGGGACAGGCGCAGCGCCTTGGCGGGCGACATCACGCGCGAATCGCTTCCCTCGCGGGCCGCGCGGGTCTTGCGCTGCAGGACCGAAGTCTGTTGTTGCGCTGCCATGGTTGGAGCCGCCCGAATCCCGTGTCGATAGATCAGCTATAGGCGCAACGGGTTACCGATTTCTTTACGGCGAATCGGTTTCCTTGCTGCGAATTTCCTTGCTGCGACCCTGTTGCGACGCCGGCCCGTCGATTTCGAGCGGCAGGCGCACCCGGAAAGCGGCTCCCTTCTGCCCCGGCAGATAGGAGATGTCACCGCCAAGCCGCGCCATGATCTCGCGGCAGATCGCAAGACCAAGCCCGGCCCCGCCTGCCTTGCTCACGCCGATGCGCGAGAATTTCTCGAAGATCATCGCCTGCTTGCTCGCCTGGATCCCGCTGCCATTGTCGATAAAGTCCACCACGAGTTGCGTGCCGTTTACCTCGGGGCGGATTGTCAGCACCGCGGGCTGTGCCTCGCAATATTTGTGCGCATTGCTGATGAGGTTGATAAAGACCTGCGCCAGCCGGTCGAGATCGGTTGTCAGTTCGATCTGCTCGGCCTTGCGGTCGCGGCGAATGACAAAATCCCCGGTCTCGCCGCCCGCCGCGCGCACCGCACGGTCGAGCAGCCCGGTCAGCGAACCCGACTGGATATTGAGATCTACCTGCCCGTTTTCGAGCACGCTCAGATCGAGCAGATCATCGAGCAGGCGGGTGAGCCGCACGGTTTCGTCATGGATGATGGCGGCGTATTTCTTCTGTTCCTCCGGGCCGAGATCCCCGGTATCGCGCAGGATTTCCGAGAAGGCGCGGATCGAGGTCATCGGTGTGCGCAGCTCGTGGCTGATCTGGCTGAGAAATTCGTCCTTCTGAACCGAAATATGGGTCAGCATTTCATTGGTCTGTCGCAGCTGGCGCGCGGTGCGGGCCAATTCCTGGCTTTGGACCTCGAGCCGCGAGGAGTATTCCATGATCTGCGCGGTTTCGTCGGCCACCGCCATCAGATCGCTGACCGAGACGGCCGTGCCACCGACGATCTGCGCGATCATCGCATGGGCCGTGGCCGCCCCGACCGACCCGGCCAGCGCGCGCTCGAGCTCCTGGATGAAATCCGGGCCCGGCTCGGGCAGATAGCCCGCCACGCCCTGGCGCCTGGCGGCGGCGGCAAAGAGCGCCTGCGCCTCGTGCGCGCCCATGATCCGCTGCGCCATGATCAGCAGATCCTCGCTCTGTGCCATGCCACCGGACCAGCCGGCCTGCGTGCCGGAATGCTCGACCGCATTGACGAACTGCGCGCCCTGCAATCGCTCGAGGGGCAGCGGAAAGCTCAGCAGTGAGCCCAGGATGAAGGCCGCGAGATTGAGCAGCATGGACCACATCAGCGCATGGATCACCGGGTCCATCCCCTCGGCCCCGAAAAGCGCGCGCGGGCGCAGCCAGGAGAGGCCGAAAAGCCCGTGGTCGAACACCGACTGCGGCACGACCATCTCCGGGCCGAAGCTGGGCAGGAACAGGCAATAGAGCCAGACCGCCGCCCCGATGGAGATCCCCGCGAGCGCGCCGGTGCGCGTCGCCCCCCGCCAGAACAGGCCACCCATGAGCGCGGGCAGGAACTGTGCCACGCCGACAAAGGCGATGAGGCCGATCGCCGCAAGCGCCGTGCCGCCGCCGGAGATGCGGAAATAGACATAGCCGAGAAACAGCACCCCCGCGATGCTGAGCCGTCGCGCCATCAGCGCCACGTTGCGCATATCGCCCGAGACCATGGCCGCCGTGCCCGAATAATGCAGCCAGAGCGGCATCACCACATGGTTCGACACCATCGTCGAGAGCGCGATTGCCGCGACGATCACCATCGAGGTGGCGCTGGAGAACCCGCCAAGAAAGGACAGGATCGCCAGCCCGTCGCGTCCTTCCATCAGCGGCAGGGTCAGCACGAAAAGATCCGGGTTCGCACCCGTGGGCAGCAGATCGAGGCCAAGAGCCGCAATCGGCAGCACGAAGAGGCTCATCAACAGGAGATAACCGGGAAAGGCCCAGGCGGCGGTGCGCAGGTGGTCCTCGTGTTCGTTCTCTACCACCATCACCTGAAACATGCGCGGCAGGCACAGCAAGGCCATTGCCGAGAGCATGGTAAGACCGACCCAGCGGGCGCCGGACACCTCGAAGCGCGAAATCCCGGAGGCCTCGATCCGCTCGAGTGTGCCCGCGACGCCCCCCGCCAGCCCCCAGACAACGAACACCCCCACCGCGAGCAGCGCGCAGAGCTTGACCACGGCTTCCATCGCGATGGCCATGACCACGCCGTGATGGCGCTCGTTGGCGTCGAGATTGCGGGTGCCGAACAGGATGGTGAAAAGCGCCAGCCCGACCGCCACCCAAAGCGCGGTGGATTGCATGTCGGGCAGGGTGGTGGCCGTCGGATCGGTTTCGGCGAAGGCGGCAAAGGACAGCGTGACCGATTGCAGTTGCAGCGCGATATATGGCGTGGTGGCAACCACCGCGAGCACCGTCACCAGCACCGCCAGCAGGTTCGACTTGCCGTAGCGTGACGAAATGAGATCGGCGATGGAGGTGATGCGCTGGCTGCGCCCGACCCGCACCAGACGGCGCAGCGTCCACCACCAGCCGATCATCACCAGGGTGGGGCCGAGGTAGATCGTCACGAATTCAAGCCCCGACCGCGCGGCAAAGCCGACCGCGCCATAGAATGTCCAGGCGGTGCAGTAGATCGAGAGCGACAGCGTATAGACGATGGGCGAGCGCAGCCAGCTTCCCCGCCCCAGCCGCGCGGCGCGGTCCGCGCCGAAGGCAACGGCGAAGAGCAGCACCACATATGAAAGGCATACGACAATCAGCAGATTGAGAACGGTCATGACGTGTCGGGGCGCTCTTCGGCCGCCCCGTCGCGGGCGGGGTGCTCTGTCTCATCGGCGCGCAGATGACGGGCGATCACGGCCGACAGCACGACGAGAACGACCCACAGTCCGAACACGAACAGCATCGCGCCAACTGTGCTGGCACCCTCGGGCGAGCCTTTCCACACAAGCGGCAGGCAGAACAGGATCGCGCCCGTCAGCGGCAGCAGCCGCGCCGCATCGGCGACCCTGCGACGACGGTAGTGGCGCCGGGCGAGAAAGACCGGGAGGCGCTCGGGGCTCATGTCTCGGCCAGTGCGCGCACGGCGGCGAGCATGTCGGCATTGGAAAACGGCTTGGTCATGTAAATGTTTGCCCCCGCCCGCTCGGCCAGTTCGCGGTCGCGGGTCTGCCCGCGCGCGGTCAGCATCAGCACCGGCGTTCCGCCATGGTCCGCATCCTCGCGGATTTCCGCCAGTATGTCATAGCCGCTCTTGCCCGGCAGCATGACGTCGAGAATGATCAGGTCGGGCGCGCGGCGGCGCACGGCCGCCATCGCGTCATCGCCGTTGGCGTGGGTTTTCACGTCCCACCCGTCGCGTGACAGGATGAAACTGATTGCCTCGATGATATTGGGCTCGTCCTCGATCAGCAGAACCGTCTTGCCCATGCGCCGGCCTCCCCTGCGGTGCAGGCGCGCAGCGCGCCTGCGATCACTATTCTCCATTCCCGCCCGCCCTGTCAAAAGCCCCGTGACAGGATCGACGGTTCGCGCCGCGCGTCGCAATCCCCCAACGGGCAGATCCGGCAGCTTGCGCCCATGCTGCGCACCGGGCCGCCGGCCTCGCCGGGATCGGGACGCAACAGCATATGCGCGCGCATCGGCGCGGGGCGATCGAAGCTGCCCGGCCCCGAGGGCGCCGCGACCGCCAGCGCCAGCACCGTCTCGGCCCCCCGCCCGGCCTGTCGCACCCGGGTGCGCAGCGGCACCATCGGCTGCGCCATCGCCTGATAGAGCGGCCAGAGCGCGCAGGCTCCGGTCAGCCGCGGAATGGCAAAGCCGGCGATCGGCTTGCGGAAGATCAGCGTGCCCGAGGCGTCGCAGATCACCAGCCCGACCGGGCCCACCATGTCCCCGGGCAGGGCGGCGAGGCGACGGAATATCCGCGCGAGCCCTTCGCCGGTCACCCCGGCCAGCCGGTCGGGTTCCGGCCCGAACCGCTCGATCAGCGCCTGAAAGCTGCGAAGCGGCAGCGCGCGGGCATCCTCGAGATAACGGGTGAGGACCGCCTGGAGCAGCGCCTGGGCCGGCGGCGAAAGGCCATTTTGCGCCTCGGCTGCGACCAGCCGCGCCACGTCTCCGGGCTGCGCCCGCGCCATTTCGAGTGCGGGAAAGTGATGGCCGCGCGCCGCCAGAACCGCGTGCATCTCGTCTTGCGGCGAGGTGAGGTCGGCATCGCGGTCGGGGGCCGCCTCCAGATAGCGCACCAGTGCCTGCGCGCCCTCGGTAAGGCGCGTGGCATCCTCGTTGATGTTGCGGTGAAACCGTGCCTGCCATTCGGGTTCGAGCGCCTCGGTCTCGACCAGGATCGACGAGGTGGCGCGGATCGCGGTGACCGCCGAGATCAGTTCGTGCAGCGAATCCGCAAGGAAGGGATCATGCGCCAGCCGGTCGGTCAGCGTGTCGATGGTGCGCTCCAGCGTTCCGGTGCGGTGGTGGAGATCGACCAGCAGCCCGGCCCAGCCCGGAAAGCGCCCGGCAAACTCCTCCACCCGGTCGCGCTCGGCGGTTTTGCTGTCGCTTGCGGCCTCGCGCAGCGCGCCCACGACCGCCGCCTCGGCGCCCCCGGTCAGGCGCGCGGGCTCGACCTTCAGCGCCTCGGCCAGTTTCAGCAGGGTCTTGCCGCCGATCCTGCGGCGATTGTGCTCGATCAGGTTGAGATAGGAGGGCGAGATCCCGGCCTGCCGCGCCAGATCGTTCTGGCGTATGCCGCTGAGCACACGCCGCTCGCGGATCCGGGTGCCGATCATGTGCCGTTCGGGCATCGGGGATGTCGCTTTCCATGTGGCGGATATGGGCTGCGAATTTTTTTACAGCAATGCTTCGGGTCTTGTCTA
>DIUD01000001.1:0-6265 GCA_002428225.1 Roseovarius sp. UBA6167
CATCTTCGGGTCGATCATGATGAGCCGGCAATCCTCGGGGCCGAGCTTGTAAAGCAGGCTGAGGATCATGGTGTTGATCGCCACCGACTTGCCCGATCCGGTGGTCCCGGCAATCAGCAGATGGGGCATCTTGGCGAGGTTGGCCACCATCGGCTCGCCGCCGATATCCTTGCCGAGCGCGAGCGGCAGCTTCTGATTGCCATCGCCATAGGCGCGGCTCGACAGGATTTCACGAAAGCTCACCATCTCGCGGTTGTCGTTGGGCAGCTCGATGCCGATGACCGAGCGCCCCGGCACCGTCGAGACCCGCGCCGAGAGCGCCGACATCGAGCGCGCGATATCGTCCGACAGGCCGATCACCCGGCTTGCCTTGAGGCCCGGCGCCGGCTCCAGCTCGTACATGGTGACGACGGGGCCGGGGCGTACGCTCACGATCTCGCCCTTGACGCCGTAATCCTCGAGCACGTTCTCGAGCATCCGCGCGTTTTCCTCCAGCGCCTCGTCGCTGAGGTGGTGACGTTTGACATTCGCCGGGTCCGACAGGAGCGACAGCGGCGGCAACTCGTAATCCGCCGTCCCGGTCGCAAAAGGCAGCGCGGGCTGCGCCTCGGCCGCGGCGCGGGCCGAAGGCGCAAACTGTCTGACCGGCGTGTGCTGCACCACCTTGCGCGGCTCGGGAACGGGAATGTGCGGGGCGCAGGCGGGATCGGGCGCGAAATCGTCATCCGCGACGAACTCATCCTCGATCAACGGCTCCTCGAACACCCCGGGCGCGAACGGCGGCGCCGCTTGCGCGGCCTGCCGCGCGGTCAGGGGCGGCTCGGGCGGCAGGGGCGCGCCCGGCGCGGGCTTGAAGATCAGCGGATCGGGGCCACGCCCGCGCCCCCTCGTCAGCGGCGCAACGCTCTCGACCGGAACGGTCGGACTCTGCCGCACGCGGGCACGGATCGCGTCGGTGATGCGCGCGTGGATACGCTCGCCCGTGGGCGCCTCGGCGTCATGCGCCTGCGCCTCGACCAGTTCGGACGGCGGCATCGCCTCGGGCTTGCGCAGAAGCGAGGGCATCCGCGCCAGCAGCCCGCCGGGCCTCTCAGCCACAGCCACAGCCACAGGCGCGGACGCAAACGCGGACGCGGGGTCTGCGCCACGCACGCGCGCGCCGCTCAGCACAGGCTCGGGGCGGGCAGTTGCCAACCGGCTCACGGGCATATCCGCAGCCTCTGCCGCCATCGCGCGCCGCTCGGACAGGCGCGCCTGCACACCCTGTCCCGCGCGTGCAAGGCCACCCGCGCCAAGACCCAGACCTGCGCGCAAGGCGGCGTAGGTCATGACGATCCCGACCAGCAGGAACCGGCCCGCCCGGCGCAGTTCCGCGCGGCTGAAGCCGAGGACAAAGGCCCCGACCGCCAGAACGACCACCCCCAGCACCAACGACGAGAGCCTCAGGCCAAACCCCGCCTCGAACGGCAAAAGCCCCAGAAGCGCGCCGAGGATCGTGTCGCCGAAAAGCCCCCCCAGCCCGAAGCTGTGATACGAAGCCCACGCCGCGCCGGGCGAAAGCGTGGCCGCGTGGATCGACAGAAGCGCAAGCCAGACAGGCGCGAAAATGAGCCGCCCGGTCGCCCGCTCCTCGCCGCGATGAAGCATCAGCCGCAGCCCCCAGGCCCCCGGCACCAGCGCCAGGCCCCAGGCCCCCCAGCCGACGATCATGAACAGCGGCGCGGCCACCCCTGCCCCCGCCGCACCCAGCCAGTTCCGCACCGGCGCGTCGGTCGCGGCCATCCAGCTCGGATCGGTCGGGCTGTAGGATCCCACCAGCGCCGCCGCGACAAGCCCCAGCGCCAGCAGGGCCAGGCCCAGCAATTCCTTGCCGCGCTTCTCGAGCGCCTCGGCGGTGGTGCTGTCAAGGAGCGGCTCGCGCCCGCGTGTCTGATATGCCATTTTCCTGCTCACCCTCGCTCAACCATAAAGACAGTCGCGCAGGCGTATCAGCCCTTGCGCCATCTCTTCTTCGGGGGCCACCATCGCCACCCGAATGTAGCCCCGGCCGGGATTCCCGCGCCCGGAATCCTGCCCCAGGTAGGCCCCCGGCAACACGCGCACGCCCGTCTCCTGCCAGAGCCGCAGCGCCGCGGCCTCGCCATCGGCGACCGGCAACCAGAGGAAAAACCCCGCCTCGGGGCGGAGGTAGCCGGGCACCTGCCCCATGATCTCGTCGGCGCGGGCGTACTTGCGCGCGTAAAGGCGGCGGTTCTCCACCACATGCGCCTCATCCGCCCAGAGCCGCGCCGCCGCGTGCTGCAACGGCATCGGCAAGGGGGCGCCCGCGTAATTGCGCAATTGCTTCATCGCCGCGATGCTGTCCGGCCCCGCCACCACAAAGCCCGAGCGCAGCCCCGGCAGGTTCGACCGCTTGGAGAGGCTGTGAAAGGCGACGATCCGCTCGGGGTCGGCGCCCATCTCGTGGGCCACCTGCAAGAGGCCCACGGGCGGGGCGTCGCGGTAGATCTCGCAATAACATTCATCGGCGAAGATGCGGAAATCGTGCCGCTCGGCCAGGGCGATAAGATCGGCCCAGTATTGGCGCGAGGCCACCGCCCCCTGCGGGTTGGAGGGCGAGCAGAGATACGCCACCGTGACCCGGTCAAGAACCTCCGGCGACAGCGACGTAAAATCCGGCAGATAGCCCGTTTGCCGCGTGGCGTCGAGAAACACCGGCTCTGCCCCCACGCTGAGGGCCGCGACCATATAGACCTGATAGAACGGATTGGGTAGCAGCACCACGGGCCGCTCGCCGCGCTTTTGCTCGGGGCAAAGCGCCATCATCGCGTTGTAAAGCCCCTCGCGCGTGCCGTTCAATGCCATCACGCGGGTGCCCGGATCGAGCGTCACGCCGTAGCGGCGCGCGACCCAGCCGGTGATCGCCGAGAGCAGCGCGGGCATCCCCTCATTTACCGGGTATTGACCGAAGCCGCCCGCATTCTCGGCAATGACATCGACGATCCATTCCGGGAAGGCGTGTTTCGGCTCGCCGATGGTCATATGCACGACATCGCCCCCCGGCGCGTGCACGTCGAGAAGCGCGCGCAGGCGCGGGAAGGCATAGGCCGGTAGGTTCGAGAACCGCTCGGGGAACATGGTGTGTCTGCTTTGCTGCCTCTGGGCCGGGGTCGTTTTCGCCCCGTTGATCGAAATCTACCCCAAGCCACGGTCCCAGGTCCAGCAAAACCGGGGAATTGACAGCGCGATTGTGGCATTTTGGCGTAACCGGGCGGCCCTTGCGGCCCGATCCGGCGCTCAGCGCCGCATCCGGTCCCGGATCTCGGCCATGCTGAACGCCCCCAGAACCTGTCCCGCAACACCATATGTAACCGCCCCCGCGCCGATCAGCGCCAGCAGCGCCAGCCACCGCCAGCCCCCCATCGCCAGCAACGGCCCGAGAGCCGCGCCCGCCCCCCAGAGCACGGCGCCCATGAGGCCTGAGGCCAGCACGATCCGCCACAGCCGCCGGTGAAACTGCGCATCAAAGCGCACCACCTCGCCATAGCCGCGCGCGCCCCGGACCAGTTGCGCCACCATCACCCAGGCCGCCACCGTCGTCGCCAGCGCCGCCGCGATCCAGCCCACGGACGCGGCAAGGCCAAAGGCCAGCAGCGCGTTCACCACCATCGCCACCACCGCATAATGAAAGGGGCTGCGCGTGTCCTCGCGCGCGAAATAGATCGGCTGCAATATCTTCTGCATGACAAAGGCCGGCAGGCCCAGCCCGTAAACCGCCACCGCCAGCGCCGTCGCCGCCGTGTCATTCGCGCCGAAGTTGCCCCGCTCGAACAGCACCGAGACCAGCGGCAACGGGATCACCACCAGCGCCACCGCGCAGGGCACCGTCAGTGCCAGCGCCACCTCGCCCGCGCGCGACAGCGCCATGCGCGCGCCGGTGTCGTCGCCCGATTTCAGCCGCCGCGAGAGATCGGGCAAAAGAACGATCCCCACCGCGATACCCACCACGCCCAGGGGCAATTGATAAAGCCGGTCGGCGGAATAGAGCCAGCTCACCGCCTTGTCGTATTGCGAGGCCACCAGTTGCCCGACCACGAGGTTGATCTGCACGACGCCCCCCGCCAGCGCCGCCGGAATGGCGATCCGCACCAGCTGGCGCATCTCGGGCGTCCAGCGCGGGCGCACCAGCCGCAGCCCCAGCCCCGCCCGCCGCACGGCAAACCAGACAAGCAAAAGCTGCGCCGCCCCCGCCAGCGGCACGGACCAGACCAGCGCCTCGACCACCGCGCCGCCCTTCCACGCCGCCAGCGCCATCGCGCCCATCATGATCGTGTTGAGGATGACCGGCGCCGCCGCCGCCGCCGCAAACCGCCCCGCCGCATTGAGCACACCGGAAAACAGCGCCACCAGCGAGATAAAGAAGATATAGGGAAAGGCGATGCGCCCGTAATCGACCGTCAGCCCGAAGCGCGCATCGCCCGCGAACCCCTCCGCCGTCAGCCAGACCAGCGCGGGCATGAACACCATGCCCAGCCCGGTGAGGATCAAGAGCACGAAGCCCAGCCCCGAGAGCGCCCGGCTGGCAAAGCCGAGCGCATCCTCCCCGCCCTCCAGCCGCCTCGAGAACATCGGGACAAAAGCGGCGTTGAACGCACCCTCGGCAAAGAAGCGGCGAAACATGTTGGGCAGGCGGAACGCGGCCACGAACGCATCCATCAGCACGCCGGGGCCGACAAGACTCGCCAGCATCACGTCGCGGCCAAAACCGAGGATGCGACTCAGAAGCGTCCAGCCGCTGACGGTCAGGATGCCGGAAAGCAGGCGAACGGGTCTCATCTTCGGGCCTTCTTGCTCGGGTCAGGCCGGTCTAGCCCATCCCCCCCGGCGCGAAAAGAGGGCTTGCGTCCGCCCACGGCTCTGTCGCACCCGGTCGATGCCATGCATCTTCGCCAGTCCTGTCCCTGCCACGCATGGCAAACTCATGCGTATCCGCTCAGGCCCATGGTCAAGACAGCGGCCGATCCAACTCACTAGCGGTCCTGCACGACCAGGGGAATAGCGATCCGACCGCCACGCGCCTTTCCCTTTCCCTTTCCCTTGCCCTTGCCCGTGATATGTTGCACCACGACACCTGACAAACGACCCGAATGAAGGACCGACGCCATGGCTGACGGAACGATTGACATCAACGCGAAGCCGACCGAGGAAATCCCCGTCCGCGAGACCTTTGGCATCGACACCGACATGATCGTAAAGGGCTTTGCCACCCGCACCGAGCGCGTGCCCGAGCTCGATCCGACCTACAAGTTCGACCCCGACACCACGCTCGCCATTCTCGCGGGATTCTCGCACAACCGCCGCGTGATGATCCAGGNNGGCTATCACGGCACCGGCAAATCCACCCATATCGAGCAGGTGGCAGCCCGCCTCAACTGGCCTTGCGTGCGGGTCAATCTCGACAGCCATATCAGCCGGATCGACCTGATCGGCAAGGACGCGATCAAGCTGCGCGACGGCAAGCAGGTGACCGAATTTCACGAGGGCATCCTGCCCTGGGCGCTGCGCAACCCGACCGCAATCGTCTTTGACGAATACGACGCGGGCCGCGCCGACGTGATGTTCGTCATTCAGCGCGTGCTGGAGGCCGATGGCAAGCTGACGCTTCTGGACCAGAACGAGGTGATCTCGCCCAACCCCTATTTCCGCCTGTTTGCCACCGCCAATACCGTGGGCCTGGGCGATACCACGGGGCTTTATCATGGCACGCAACAGATAAACCAGGGCCAGATGGACCGCTGGTCGCTGGTGGCGACGCTCAATTATCTCAGCCACGATGCCGAAACCGCCATCGTTCTGGCCAAGAACCCGCTCTACAATACCTCCGAGGGGCGCAAGACCATCAGCCGCATGGTGACGGTGGCCGATCTCACGCGCACCGCGTTCATGAATGGTGAACTCTCGACCGTGATGAGCCCGCGCACCGTGATCGCATGGGCGCAGAACGCCACCATCTTCCGCAATGTGGGCTATGCGTTCCGGCTGACCTTTCTCAACAAATGCGACGAGCTGGAGCGTCAGACCGTGGCCGAGTTCTACCAGCGTTGCTTTGACGAGGAACTGCCCGAGAGCGCGGCGAACGTGACGGTGCGGTAAGGGCCGGCTCTCCGGGTCTGCGCCGCCGCCGCCCGCGCTCAGGCCGGGAACCAGTGCCGGGTGCGGTTGGCAAAGGCCACGAGCGAGAGCATGACCGGCACCTCGACCAGCA
>DIUD01000001.1:6300-6619 GCA_002428225.1 Roseovarius sp. UBA6167
CCGATGAGCGCGCAGGGCGCGGCGACGCTGAAGGGCACGCGCCAGGCCCGCGCGAGGCCATAGGCGAGAAGGAAGATGCCGTAGCTTTGCAGCAGCAGCGGCACGGCAATCAGCGCGATCNNCCTGGCCCTGGAAGCCGAAGAGCAGCACCACGGTGACGAGAAGGCCGATCACGGTGATCGGCTTGACGCGGGCGCGGAACGCCTCGACCGCCCGTTCGCCGCCCTGCCGCATCAGGCGGGTGCGCGTCACGATCCCGGCGGCGAGCGGGATCAGGATATAGAGCAGCACCGAAATGAGCAGCGTCTCCCACGGCACG
>DIUD01000015.1 GCA_002428225.1 Roseovarius sp. UBA6167
GGCGACGTGGGCAAGGGCTCGGCGGCGAGCTTGCGTGGCGCGGGCGCGCGCGTCAAGGTCACCGAGGTCGATCCGATCTGCGCGCTTCAGGCGGCGATGGACGGGTTCGAGGTGGTGCTGCTGGAGGATGTCGTCGCCACGGCCGATATCTTCGTCACCACCACCGGCAACCGCGACGTGATCCGCATCGAGCACATGCGCGCGATGAAGGACATGGCGATCGTCGGAAATATCGGCCATTTCGACAATGAAATCCAGGTGGCAGCCCTCAAGAACCACAAATGGACCAATATCAAGGACCAGGTGGACATGATCGAGATGCCCTCGGGCAATCGCATCATCCTGCTGTCCGAGGGGCGGCTTTTGAACCTTGGCAATGCCACCGGCCATCCGTCCTTCGTGATGTCGGCGAGCTTTACCAATCAGGTGCTGGCGCAGATCGAGCTCTGGACCCGTGGCGATCGCTATGGCAACGAGGTCTACGTGCTGCCCAAGCATCTCGATGAAAAGGTCGCGCGGCTGCATCTCGACCGGATCGGCGTGAAACTGACGCAGCTCAGCCCCGATCAGGCAGCCTATATCGGCGTGTCGCCCGAGGGCCCGTTCAAGCCCGATCACTATCGCTATTGAGCGGCTTTCCTGCTTGACTCCCGCCCGCTGACGGCCGGTCGGCGGGCGTTCTGTCTGCGCGCGGCGGTTCTTGGTGGCTGGAACCGTCTCGCGGCCCCGCTTTGCCCTCGGATGGGTAACCGGTGCACGTCTCTAATTCACGCGGGCGCGGGCCGGGTCCCAGGTGGCGAGCACGCCGGAATTGTCGTCGCTGTCGTATTCGTAAAGCGTTTCCTCGGTCACGCCGGGGATGCGGGCGAAGGCGTCGGCGGTCTTGTTGGGAAACCACGAGGTGCTGATCTTGCCGGGGAAAAGCCCTGCCAGGATGCGGGAGGTTGCCATCGTGCAGGCGGCATTGGGCACCGGCCCTGCCGCCTCGGCCAGGCGGATCGCCTTTGCCGCCAGTTCCGGCGATACGTCAAGCCGCTGGATACGCACGTGATATGTCTTGCGCGCGTGATAGCGGGTATAGACATCCTCGACATGCGGCGTGATGCCATAGAGCACGTCATTGCGTTCGGGCAGGGTGCGCAGGCTGTTGAACGAGCCGGCCGGATCGAAGATCACCCGTTGCGCCCCGTTTATCATCAGCGCGGAATGTGCACCCGATCCGTTGTTGTTGTTGATCATGGTGAACAGCGTAAGGCGCGGTGGCCCGTCATGGCGGTAGGCGGCACGCGTCACCTCCTCATCGGACGACCAGACCGATTCGGCGGCGCAGCCCGAAAGCGCGAGGACGGCGCAGAGCGCCAGCAAAAGCGACCGCATCGCTGCCTCCGGTCCGCGAGATCAGGCGTTGACCAGCGCCAGGAAGATCAGAAAGACGATGATGCCGACCACCGACCTCACGCTCCAGTTGACGAAGCCCTCGAAGGTCTTTTCCTGAACGGCGATATCCATTTCGCCATGCTTGTGCTCGGCCATGTCGCGTGGTCCTTCTCATTGCAAGAAAACTGTTGGTGCGTGATTAGCGCATTCGGTGCGCCCTGTCACGGACCAACCTGCCGCAGGTCGTCAGCCCTGTTCGAGATCCTGCGCGAGGCGAAAGCCGATGCGCGTGGGCGGGGCTTCGTCCACCACTTTGGGCAGGGCGCGCAGCATCACCGAAAGCTGGCTCACATGCTGGACAAGCTGGGTGCGCATTCCCATCTGGTCCTGCCCGTAGAAGGTCACGATATCGGGGTCGAAATAGCCCATCCCCTCGATCCGGATGGTGCCCGCGTCCGACCCGGCAAAGCCCATCGCCACCTCATGCGCCTCGTCGAGGGTTTTCTCGAAATTACGGATATAGAGGATGAGCCGCTCATAGGCCCATTGCGCGGGACTTTTCAGGTTCACCGGGGTTTGCGGCAGGGATTTGGCCGCCTCCTCGATACAGGGCATGCCGGGCGTGGCGTGAACCTCGTGGCAACGCGGCATCGCCGCCGCCTCGGCGGCCTCTGCCAATGTGTCTATCTGGTGGCCCATGCGACCCGTCTTCGATTATTGCATCTGCCAAAGCCACGCGTCATCTGCGCGCCGAAAGCGCGCGACTTCGCCAGCGTGGAGCAGGTAGTTGAGATGCGCAACCGATTCCGCCAGCGCCAGCCCATAGACATCCGCACCGATCTTGCGCCGGAACAGGAGCGGAAAACAGTCCACGGCGGTGTGCGGCTCGCGCAGGAATTCGTGCAGCCGCTCGAGCGCGGTGTCGTGGTTTTCGCGCAATTGCCGCATCCTGAGCGGCAGGCCGGTAAAGGGCAGCTTGTGGCCGGGCAGCACGAGATGATCCTCGCGCGCATGGGCCGCGAGCCGGTCGCAGGCGGCGAACCAGTCGGCGAGCGGGTCGGCCTCCGGCTCGGCGGGGTGGACGCCGATATTGGGGCTGATGCCGGGCAGGATCTGATCGCCGGCGATCACCAGCGCCTCGTCGCGTGCCCAGAATGTCAGGTGGTCGGGTGCGTGCCCGCCGCCCATGCGCACGTCCCACTCGCGCCCGCCCGCGCGGATCACCTCGCCCGCAGCGATCCGGCGATAGCCCACGGGGATCGGCGCGCAGACATCCGAGAAATTATACGGCCGCTCGGTGCGCCGGGCCTCGAAAATGGCAGGGTCCATCCCGCCCGCGCGCCAGAACTCGAGAGCCTGTGGTGTGGGGGTGTTTTCGACCTCCATGATGAGCATCCGCGCCAGAAGCCAGCTTGTCCGTGTGGCCCAGAGCGAAGCTCCGAACCGTTTCATGAACCAGCCGGCCATGCCGATATGGTCGGGGTGGTGATGGGTCAGGATCACGCGGCTCACCGGCCTGCCCTGCAGGGGGCCCGCGAGCAGTTCCTCCCAGAGGGCCACGCTCTGTTCCGAGTAAAAGCCGGTGTCGAAGATGGTCCAGCTATCGCCTTCGTCGAGCGCATAGACATTGACGTGATCGAGCACCATCGGCAGCGGTATCCGCAGCCAGAGGATGCCGGGGGCCACCTCGGTGGCCCCGCCCCTGGGCGGCGGGGCTTCCCACGGGTGGTGAATGAGTAATCCGCCGTCCATCATGCTGCCAACTCCGTCTCGTCAAATGCATAAAGATCGTCGGCGCCGCCCGTGGCATGGACGAAGTGGCCGTCATGCTCGGGCAGAATCCGCGTGATGTAGAAGCGGGCAAGCCGCGTGCGCGGCCCGGTTCCGCCCTCGGCCAGCGCCGCCTTGAGGTGGAAATGCGCCCCCAGCACCCGCGCAAAGCCGCGCAGATAGGGGATTGCGCCTGCGTAACGCTCGGTCATGTCGGTCTGCGCCAGCATCCAGTCGGTGGTCTCGCGCAGGCTCTCGGCGGATTGCCAGACCTTGCCCGCAAGATCGGGCAGCCTGGCGCGCGCGTCCTCGGCCACCGTCTCGATCTCGTCGATGAGGGCAAAGGCGGTCTCGCCCCCGTCCATCAACTTGCGCCCGACAAGATCCATCGCCTGAATCCCGTTGGTGCCCTCATAGATCGCCGTCACCCGAACGTCGCGGAAATACTGCGCGGCGCCGGTCTCCTCGATGAAGCCCATGCCGCCATGCACCTGAATGCCCATATCCGCCACCGCGATGCCGGTTTCGGTGCCATGGACCTTGGCGATGGGGGTGAGAAGGGCCGCGCGCGCCGCCCAGGCGGCCTCGCCGGTCGCGGTCTGCATGTCGATCGCCTGCGCACAGGCAAGCGCGATCGCGCGGGCGGCAAAGGTCTCGGCGCGCATGGTGGCCAGCATCCGGCGCACATCGGCATGGCCGAGGATCGCGCCGCCGCTTGCCCCGTTCGGTGTGCGGCCCTGCCTGCGTTCCTGCGCATAGGCCAGCGCGTGCTGGGTTGCCCCCTCGGCCACGCCCACGCCCTGACCGCCGACGCCGAGGCGGGCGTTGTTCATCATCGTGAACATGGCGCGCATCCCGTCATGTTCGCGCCCCACCAGCCAGCCGACAGCCCCGTCATATTGCATCACGCAGGTGGGAGACCCGTGCAGCCCCATCTTGTGTTCGAGGCTGACCACGCTCAGCGAATTGCGCGCGCCGGGGGCACCGTTCGCGTCGGGGATGAACTTTGGCACCAGAAACAGGCTGATCCCCTTGGTGCCGGGCACACCGTCGGGCAGCCGCGCCAGCACGAGGTGGCAGACATTTTCGGTGAAATCGTTGTCGCCCCAGGTGATGTAGATCTTCTGCCCCGTGATCGCATATGTGCCGTCCCCCCTCGGTTCGGCCCGGGTGCTCAGCGCGCCGACATCCGAGCCGGCCTGCGATTCGGTCAGGTTCATCGTGCCGGCCCATTCGCCGCTTACCAGTTTGGGCAGGTAGAGCGCCTTCAATTCGTCGCTCGCGTGGTGCTCCAGCGCCTCGATCTGGCCTTGCGTCATCAAGGGCGCGAGTTGCAGCGACAGGCACGCCGCCGACATCATCTCGTTGACGGCGGAGGTCAGCACCATGGGCAGGCCCATGCCGCCATGCGCGGGGCTGGCCGCGATCGAGACCCAGCCGCCCTCGGCGATGGCGCGATACCCTTGGACAAAACCGGGGGAGGTGCGCACCACGCCGTTTTCGAGCCGCGCGGGGTGCAGATCGCCCGTCCGTTGCAGGGGTGCGAGCACCTCCTCGCACATGCGCCCGGCCTCCGACAGGATGGCGGCGGCCATGTCGGGCGTGGCTTCGGCGAAGCGCTCGGTGGCGGCGATCGGGCCGAGGCCGATCACATGATCGAAAAGGAAACGATACTCGTCGATCGGGGCGCGATAGGGCATGAATCTCTCCTGCGGGGCGGCGTCGGCTTGGCAGCGGGGCCGGACCGCGATATGGACTTATCTCTTGGGGTAAAGATAATCAAGTGCCGCCGCAAGACAACCGCAACGCCGCGTCAGGAAGGGCCGGAATGGAAACGCAGCTGCTTCGCGCCGATGAGACGGCGTATGCGGCCGCCGCCGCGATCTGGCGCGCGGGTGGGCTTGTCGCGGTGCCGACGGAGACGGTTTACGGCCTTGGGGCGGATGCGCGCGACGATCTGGCGGTGGCGCGGATCTTCGAGGCCAAGGGGCGGCCCCGGTTCAATCCGTTGATCGTGCATCTGCCCGGGAGGGAGGCGGCGCGTGCGCTGGTGCGCTGGTCGGATGCGGCCGAGCGGCTTGCCTCGGCTTTCTGGCCAGGGCCGCTGACGCTGGTGCTGCCGCTGCGCGACGGCACGGGCCTCTCGCCGCTGGTCACGGCGGGGCTGGGGACATTGGCGGTGCGCGTGCCCGCGCATCCGGTGCTGCAAGGCGCGCTGCGTGCCTTTGGCGGGCCGGTGGCCGCCCCTTCGGCCAACCCCTCGGGGCGGATCAGCCCGACAACGGCGGCGCATGTGCTGGCGGGGCTTTCGGGCCGGATCGAGGCGGTGATCGACGGCGGGCCCTGTGCGGTCGGCGTCGAATCGAGCATCGTGGGGCTGTGGGATGCGCCCGTGCTATTGCGCCCGGGCGGCGTGCCGGTCGAGGCGCTGGAGGCGGCCCTTGGCGCGCCGCTGGCGGTGCCGCAGGCGGGGGGCACGATGACCGCGCCGGGGCAGATGGCGTCGCATTACGCGCCGGGGGCAAAGGTGCGGCTGGGGGCATCGGCGGCGGGCGAGGGCGAGGTGATGCTGGGCTTTGGTGCGGTTGCGGGGGATCTGAATCTTTCGCCCTCGGGCGATCTGCGCGAGGCGGCGGCCAATCTCTTTCACCACCTGCACACGCTCGATGCGACCGGCGCGGCGGGGATTGCCGTGGCCCCGATCCCGGAGGTGGGTCTGGGGCGCGCGATCAACGACCGGCTACGCCGCGCGGCGGCCCCGAAGTGAAAGAGGGGGCGCTGCCCCCGCCGCGCTTGCGCGCGACTCCCCCGGGATATTTAAGGCAAGATGAAGCGGGGTCAACCGAGGAGGGCGAGGCCCGCGAAGAGCGTCACCGCCCCCGCCGCGATGGCGAGGATCACGTTGCGGAAGGCATAGCCAAGCGTAAGCGTGACGAGGGCCGCGGCCATGCGCGGGGCGTCGAGCGCACCGCCGGTGGCGGCGGGCCAGACCACCAGCGGCGCGACCAGCCCCGGCAGCACCGCCACCGCCGTATAGCGCAGGTGCCGCAACAGCCAGGCGGGCAGGGCGCGGTCTCCCACCAGGCCGAGAAAGACAAAGCGCAGTCCGAAGGTGCCGATCCCGAGCACGGCGATGAAAAGCCAGAGCGCGGCCCCCTCGATCATGGCTGGCGGGCCCCCTTGCGCCGCTCGAGCATCACCTCCACCTGTGCGCCCGTCATCATCGCCGCGATCCCCGCCACGAGCAGGCCGAGATTGTAGGGCAGCCAGGCGAACACAAGCGCCAGCGACACCGAGACAAGCGCCGCGGTCGCATGGGCGGGGGTGCGCAGCATCGGCCCGATCATCGCCAGAAAGGTGATCGGCAGCGCGAAGTCGAGCGGCAGGCCCGGTGGCACGGCTGTACCCACGAGGGCGCCGACGAGGGTGAACACATACCACAGCGGGCAGATGGGCGTGATCACGCCGAAATAATAGCTCATTCGCTCGGATACGCTCCAGTGAGGTTCCTGCTCGAACCTGATCACCGCGCAGGCATAGCTCTGATCGACCATGAAATAGGCGGCGAAGGCGCGCTGCCAGAGCGGCGCCGCCCCAAGGTATGGCGTGAGCGAGGCGGAATACATCGCCATGCGCAGATTGACCGCCAGCGCCGAGACGAGCGCGATGAGCGTGGGCGCATTGTCCGACAGCAGTTGAAGCGCGGTGAATTGCGCCGCGCCCGCGATGACCAGCACCGAAAACCCCATCACCTCGGCGACCCGCAGCCCCGCCTCTGTGCCGACCACGCCGAAGAGCATCGAGAAGGGCACGATCACGATCACGAAGGGCGCGCCGTCGCGCACGCCTTGCCAATAGGGCGAATTGATGCTTTGCCTTGGCACGATTTTCCGTTCCGGGTGCGCTTTTGCGGCAACAGGGTATCCGACTGCGGGAGGAGATGCAATTGGCCGACGAGAGTGACCTGACGGGCTATCTGATCGCACCCGACCCGTCGGCAAAGCGGTTGACGCGCGCGGTGGAGGGGACGGACCATGACGGGCGGCGCACAACGATCCGGGTGGTGGAGGAGCGCCCGCTGACGATCTTTCTCAACGCGCAGGAGATCGTCACCGCCATGACCATCGGCGATTACCCGGGCTATCTCGCGCTCGGTTTTCTGCGCAATCAGGGGATGCTCGCCTCTGGTGAGAGGGTGCTGGGCGTCGATTACGACGAAGAGCTTGAGACGGTCGTGGTGCGCACCGACGGGCGGACCAGCTACGAGGAGAAGCTGAAGAAGAAGACCCGCACCAGCGGTTGCGCCGTGGGCACGGTATTCGGCGACATGATGGAGGGGCTGGAGGGGGTCACGCTGCCCGCGCTCGAGGTGCGGACGTCGCAGCTTTATGCGCTTGCGCATCGCATCAACCGCACGCCCTCGCTCTATCTCGAGGCGGGCGCGATTCACGGCACGGTGCTTTGTCAGGGCGCGCGCGCGCTGGTTTATATGGAGGATGTTGGCCGTCACAACGCGGTGGACAAGATCGCGGGCTGGATGCTCAGTGAGGGGGTCGCGGCGGGCGACAAGCTGCTTTATACCACCGGTCGGCTCACGTCGGAGATGGTGATCAAGACGGTGATGATGGGTATTCCGGTGCTCGCCTCGCGCTCGGGTTTTACCGCCTGGGGGGTGGAGATCGCGCAAGCCGTGGGGTTGACGCTGATCGGGCGGCTGCGCGGGCGCCGGTTCGTCTGCCTGAGCGGCGAGGAGCGCCTTGTGCGCGACGCCGACCCCGAGAGCGTGGGCGAGGAGGATAGAAAAAATCGCCGAAAGGGGGCCGGTGAATGAGCGAGGCGTTTCAACCGGCGAAGGATGATGATGTGGATGAGATCGTGGCGCCGCTCCGGGACGGCGCGGGGATGTTGCGCCCCTGGAACCGACCGCGTGACGATATCGCCGCGATCCGCGCCAATCCGAAATCGGCGGTGCTCTCGTTCTGCGGCCGGCTCGGTTATCGGGAGAGCGCCGTTACCGTAATGCAGAAATGGCTCGATCCCGAGATGGAGAGGGCGTTCTCGGAGAATCCGGATGCCTACTGATGTTCCTGGGGTGATCCTCGCGGGCGGGCAGGCCATGCGGATGGGGGGCGGCGACAAGGGGCTGCTGGTGCTTGGGGATGGGGTGATCCTCGATCACGTCATCGCGCGGCTTGCGCCGCAGGTGGGGGCGCTTGCGCTCAATGCCAATGGCGATCCCGCGCGGTTTGCCCGTTTCGGCCTGCCGGTGCTGGCCGATCCGCTGCCGGGTCATGGCGGGCCGCTGGTGGGGGTGCTGGCGGGGCTCGACTGGGCCGCCGGCAAGGGGGCCGACCGGGTCGTGAGCGTCGCCGCCGACACGCCGTTTTTCCCCCGCGACCTGGTGGCGCGCCTGCAAGCGGCGGCGGAGGGGATGGCGCATCCGCTTGTCCTTGCCGCCACGCCGCGCGGGGCAGAGAAGACGAAATCCATGAGCCGGGGCGGGCATGTGCGCCATCCGACCTTAGGCCTCTGGCCTGTCGCGCTGCGCCACGATCTGCGCGCGGCGCTTGAGGGAGGCTTGCGCAAGGTCGTGCTCTGGACCGAGGCGCATGGCGGGCGCGAGGCGCTGTTCGAGGAGGCGGATGCGTTTTTCAACGTCAACACGCCCGCGGATCTGGCCTGCGCGCAGCGGCGGGCGGCGGGCGCATGAGGCTCTATGGTGTGACCGGCTGGAAGAATGCGGGAAAGACCGGGCTGATGGAGCGGCTGGTGGCGCAGATGACCGGGCGCGGTCTGCAGGTCTCGACCGTCAAGCACGCGCATCACAGCTTTGACGTGGATCAGCCGGGGCGCGACAGTTACCGGCACCGCGCGGCGGGGGCGGGCGAGGTGCTGCTTGCCTCACGGCACCGGGTGGCGCTCATGCGCGAATTGCGGGGGCAGGCCGAGCCGTCGCTCGCCGAGCTTCTGGCCATGCTCGCGCCTTGCGATCTGGTGCTGGTCGAGGGCTACAAGCGCGACCGCCACCCCAAGGTGGAGGTGTTCCGCGCCGAGACCGGCACTGCGCTCATCGCGCCGGGCGATGCCACCATCCGCGCGGTGGCAAGCGATGTGCCGCTCGATCTGGACCGGCCGGTGTTCGATCTGAACGATACCGCCGCGATTGCCGATTTCATATTGGGAGAGGTGGGGCTGTGACGGGGTTCGATTCTGTCCTGGTGGTGGATTGGTCGGCGGCAAGCAAGCGCGCGCCTCAAAAACCCTCCAGGGATGCCATCTGGATGGGGTTTGTCAGGGATGGTGCGCCGCAGGAGCCGATCTATTGCCGCGACCGTATCAATGCAGAGGCGCGTATCGCCGCAATATTCGAGCAGGAAATGCAGGCAGGGCGACGCTTGCTCGCCGCCTTCGATTTTCCCTTTGGCTATCCGCGCGGCTTTGCGCGGCGGATCACCGGATCGGACGATCCCCTGGTGCTATGGGACTGGCTTGCCGCGCGGATAAAGGATGCTGAGAGCGGTGCGAATAATCGCTTCGATGTCGCCGAGGCGATGAACGCGGCCTTTGACGGCCCCGGCCTGCTCTGGGGCAAGACGCATCGGGACCGCTGGCCGGGTATTCCCCATGACAAGAAGGCTATCGCGTTTGACGAGGTGCCCGAGAAGCGAACCTGCGATCGCATCGCGCGCACGTCGAGCAGTTGCTTTCAGCTTTGCTACAATCCCACGGTTGGCAGCCAGGTGCTGATGGGATTGCCGATGCTGTCGCGCCTGCGGCGGATGGCCGGGGTTGCCGTGTGGCCGTTCGAGGATTGGCAGGATGCGCGTATCGTGCTGGCTGAAATCTGGCCGGGTGTTATCAACCGGACCGTCAAGCGCGCCGAAGCGGCCGGGGGTATTCGCGATGCCCATCAGGTGCGTCTTCTGGCGCGGGCGCTGTCGCGCCTGCCTGCGTCCCACCTCCATGGAATGATGACAGACCTGCCGCCCGAGGCAGCAGAGGAAGCCTGGGTGCTGGGTGCCGGACATGAAGAGGCATTGATGGCCGCCTGTGCCGATCCGCTCAAGCCGCCGCCGCTGCGCGATGATTGTTTTGCCCTGCCCGCGGGCGTGGACTGGACGCCGGTCGATGACGCGCTTGCCCTTCTGCGCGCGCGGCTGTCGCCGGTGGTGGGGCCGGATCGCGTGGCGCTGGGCGCGGCGGCGGGGCGGGTGCTGGCCGCGGCGATGGTGGCGAGGCGGGCCAATCCGCCACAGGCCAACACGGCGGTGGATGGGTATGGGTTTGCCCATGCCTCGCTCGGCGCGGGCGATCAGGTGTTGCCGCTGGTCGCGGGGCGCGCGGCGGCGGGGGCGCCCTATCGCGGCACGGTGCCGCCGGGTCATGCGGTGCGGGTGCTGACCGGGGCGGCGCTGCCCGAGGGGGTGGACACCGTGATCCTGCAGGAGGATGTGACCCTCGGGCAGGGCCGCATCGCCTTTCGCGGCGGGCTCAAGCGCGGGGCCAATACCCGCCGCGCGGGCGAGGATGTGGCGGCCGGCGCGACCGTCCTGAAGGTGGGGCGCGTTCTGACGCCGGCCGATCTGGCGCTATGCGCCGCCGTGGGGCTGGCGGAGGTGCCGGTTTTCAGGCGGCTGCGCGTGGCGGTGCTCTCGACCGGCGATGAGGTGGTCGAGCCGGGCGCGCCCGCGCGCGCGGGCCAGACCTTTGACGCCAACCGGCCCATGTTGCTCGCGCTTTTGCGGCAGATGGGGCATGAGGCGGTGGATCTGGGCCGCGTGGCCGATGACCGCGCGGCGCTCGCGGCGGCGCTCGACCGGGGCGCGGGGCAGGCCGATGCGATCCTGACCTCGGGGGGCGCGTCGTCGGGTGACGAGGACCACGTTTCGGCGCTCCTGAACGCGGCGGGGGCGATGGCCGAGTGGCGCATCGCGCTCAAACCCGGTCGCCCGCTGGCGCTCGGGATGTGGGGCGGCGTACCGGTCTTTGGCCTGCCGGGCAATCCGGTGGCGGCGCTGGTCTGCGCGCTCATCTTCGCGCGCCCCGCGCTGCGGCTGCTGTCTGGCGCGGGATGGGCAGAGCCGCAGGGCTTCAACGTGCCCGCAGGCTTCGAGAAGCGCAAGAAACCCGGACGCCGCGAATATCTGCGCGCGCGCATCCGCGAGGGCCGCGCCGAGGTGTTCGGATCGGAGGGCTCGGGCCGCATCAGCGGGCTGAGCTGGGCCGAGGGGCTGGTGGAACTGGCCGATGGTGCCGCCGAGATCCGCCCCGGCGACCCGGTGCGCTATATCCCCTTCGCGAGCTTCGTCAATGGCTGATAAAAAGGGGCGCGCCGCGCCTGTGGGGATGTCTGGCGCCGGACAGCGACTAGGCCGTTGCCACATGCACCTTCGTGGCCCAGTTCGCGCAACGGTTCACCAGCGGCTCAGGCAGGGGCGCGTCGGTAAAGACGTGGTCCACATCGCGCAGCGAGCCGATGCGCACCGGCGCGCTGCGTTTCAGTTTCGAGTGATCGGCCACCAGCATCACCTCGCGCGAGCGCTTCAGGAGGGTCTGGCCTACCAGCACTTCCTGGATGTCGAAATCGAGCATGTCGCCGTCCTCATCGAGCGCCGAACAGCCAAGGATCGCGTGGTCGAACTTGAAATTTTCGATGGCGCGCGCGGTCAGGTGCCCCACCAGCCCGTTATCGGAACGCCGTAGCGCGCCGCCCGCCAGCACGATTTCGCAATCGGCATTGGCCAGGAGAATGCGCGCCACGTTCATGTTGTTGGTCACCACCATCAGGTTGCGATGGTCGATGAGCGCGCGGGCCACCGCCTCGGTGGTGGTGCCGATATCGAGGAAGATCGAGCAATCCTCGGGGATGGCCGCGGCGCAGGCGCCCCCGATGGCGGTCTTGGCGGCCTCGTTGAGGCGGCGGCGCTCCTCGTAGAGGATGTTGGTCACGCCCGAGGGCAGGATCGCGCCGCCATGCACGCGCTCGAGCTTGCCTGCATTGGCCAGCTCGGTGAGGTCGCGGCGGATGGTCTGGACGGTGACGCCGAAGCGCAGGGCGAGATCCTCGACCATGACCTTGCCCTCGGCGCGGGCAATCTCGAGGATTTCGGGCTGGCGAAAGGTCTGGGACATGGCGGGCCTGTGGTGATCTCGTGTTCGAGTATGTTCGATTTTGCGCTGTGTGCAAGCAGGCGCGCGCGATTCGGGTGATTTCCCGTCGTTTGATGTGGCACGGCCCTTGCGATCCTCGGGCGTTTCTCTCTGAACTCAAGGTTGCAAGGCCATCCAGTTGCTGTTTTCATGCGAAAAGGAAATAAAACGAACATTAAATCTTGACTGGGATGTGCGAAAGGTGCTTCGTTTTCTTTCACAGGATCGGGAAGGGGATCACATCGTGGGGCGCGCCGGGGGCGATATCGTCGATCTCTTCGTGATTGGCGGCGGCATCAACGGATGTGGCATCGCGCGCGACGCGGCGGGGCGGGGTCTTTCCGTCATGCTCGCGGAGATGGGCGATCTGGCCTCGGCCACCTCATCGGCCTCGACCAAGCTGTTCCATGGCGGATTGCGCTACCTGGAGTATTTCGAGTTCCGCCTCGTGCGCGAGGCGCTGGTCGAGCGCGAGGTGCTGTTGCGCGCGATGCCGCATATCTCCTGGCCGATGCGGTTCGTGCTGCCCTGGCACCGCGACATGCGGTTCGAGGCCGAGACGCCGACCTCGCGGCTTTTGTCGATGCTCATGCCGTGGATGCGCGGGCGCAGGCCGGCCTGGCTGATCCGGCTGGGGCTTTTGCTTTATGACAGCATGGGCGGACGCAGGATCCTGCCCGGCACACGCGCGCTTGACCTGCGGGGCAGCCCCGAAGGCGCACCGCTGAAAGACAAGTTCACGCGCGCCTTCGAGTATTCCGATTGCTGGATCGAGGACAGCCGCCTTGTCGTGCTCAACGCGCGCGACGCCGAGGCGCGCGGCGCGGTGATCCGCACCCGCACCCGCGTGGTGAGCGCCGAGCGCGCGGGCGATGTCTGGCAGGTGACGCTCGAGGCGGGCGGCGCGCGCGAGGTGGTGCAGGCGCGCGCGCTGGTCAATGCGGCGGGGCCATGGGTGCGCGATGTGATCGGTGGCGTGCTGCGGCTCAACTCCACCGAAGGGGTGCGGCTGGTGCGCGGCAGCCATATCGTCACGCGCAAGCTGTATGACCATGGCAAATGCTATTTCTTCCAGGGTTCCGACGGGCGGATCATCTTTGCCATCCCCTATGAGGGCGAATTTACCCTGATCGGCACGACGGATGCCGAACATGACAGCCCCGACGTGCGCCCCGAATGCACACCCGAGGAGGCGGCCTATCTGTGCCGCTTTGCCAGCGCGTATTTCAAGCGCCCGGTGACCGAGGCCGATATCGTCTGGACCTATTCCGGCGTGCGCCCGCTCTACGATGACGGGGCGAAATCGGCGACGGCGGCGACGCGCGATTATGTGCTGTCGCTCGACGAGGGCGGCGCGCCGCTGCTCAACGTTTTCGGCGGCAAGATCACCACCTATCGGCGCCTGGCCGAGGCGGCGCTGGCGCGGCTGGGGCCGCATTTCCCGCAGGCCGGGGCGGCATGGACGGCGGGCGTGGCGCTGCCGGGGGGGGATTTCGCCGTTGACGGGTTCGCGGCGCTGGTGGACAGTCTGGCACGGGCCTATCCGTTCCTGTCGGCGGACCATGCGCGCCGCCTGGTGCGCGCCTATGGCACGGAGGCGGCCGAGATCATGGGCGGCGCACGGACGGCCGAGGATCTTGGCCGCGATTTCGGCGCGACGCTGACCGAGGCCGAGCTGCGCTGGCAGATGCGCCGCGAATACGCGGTCGAGGCGGCGGATGTGGTCTGGCGGCGCACGCGGCTGGGGCTGCGGATGACCGAGGCCCAGATCGCCGCGCTGGACGACTGGATGCGCGCGGCGGATGCCACCGCGGCAGGGAGGGCAAGGGCGTGACGCTGACGCTTCAAGGGGTATCGAAGGTCGTGAACGGGCAGGTGCATATCCACCCGACCGACCTGACGCTTGCGCCCGGCACGATGAACGTGCTCCTGGGGCCGACGCTTGCGGGCAAGACCTCGCTCATGCGGTTGATGGCGGGGCTCGACCGGCCTGCGGCGGGGCGGATCCTGTGGCAGGGGCAGGACGTGACGGGGATGCGGGTGCAGGATCGCGCGGTGGCGATGGTCTATCAGCAATTCATCAACTATCCGTCGATGAGCGTTTACGACAACATCGCCTCGCCCTTGCGGCTTCAGGGCAAGTCGCGGGCCGAGATCGACCGCGCGGTGCAGGAAACCGCCGCGATGATGAAGCTGACGCCGATGCTGGGCCGCCGCCCGCTGGAGCTGTCGGGCGGGCAGCAGCAGCGCTGCGCGCTGGCGCGCGCGCTGGTCAAGGGGGCGGGGCTGGTGCTGCTCGACGAGCCGCTGGCCAATCTCGATTACAAGCTGCGCGAGGAGTTGCGCCTCGAGATCCCGCGCATCTTCGAGGCGGCGGGCAGCATCTTCGTCTATGCCACGACCGAGCCGGAGGAGGCGCTGTTGCTGGGCGGCAATACGGCGACGCTCTGGGAGGGGCGGGTGACGCAGTTCGGCCCCACGCCGGAGGTTTACCGCCAGCCGCGTGATGCCACCACCGCGCGCGTGTTCAGCGATCCGCCGATGAATTTCCTCACCGTGACCAAGGCGGGCAACAGCATCGGATTCGGCGACGGGCAGGAGGTGCCGGCGATCGGCAGCATGGCGGGGCTGGCCGATGGCCGTTACCTGGCCGGGTTCCGGCCCAACCACCTGGAGATCGACCGCCCCGAGGGCGCGGCGATGGAATTCGAGACGAGGCTGCGCGTGACCGAGATCACCGGGTCGGAGACCTTCGTGCATCTCGACCACCACGGCGAGCGGTGGGTGGGCCTCATCCACGGGGTGCGCGATCTGGAGCTTGGCGCGGCGCTGCGGGTCTGGCTCGATCCGGCGCATGTCTATGTGTTTTCGACCGATGGCGCGCTGGTGGCGCCTGCCGCCTATGCGCAGGCGGCCTGAGAGGGGGGGGAGATGGCCAGGATCACGCTCGACAATCTGGCGCACAGCTATCTGGCGAACCCGGCATCGGACGAGGACTGGGCGCTCAAGGAGATGAACCACGTCTGGGACGATGGCGAGGCCTATGCCCTGCTCGGGGCGTCGGGCTGCGGCAAGTCCACGCTCCTGAACATCATCTCGGGGCTTTTGCGGCCCTCGCGCGGGCGCATCCTTTTCGGCGACGAGGACGTGACCGATGCGCCCACGGCCGCGCGCAACATCGCGCAGGTGTTCCAGTTTCCGGTGGTTTACGACACAATGACCGTGCGCGAGAACCTGGCCTTTCCGCTGCGCAACCGCGGCGCCGAGCCGGGCTATATCGCGGCCCGCGTGCAGGAGATTGCCGCGATGATCGGCATGGAGGACGCGCTTGACCGCAAGGCGCGCGGCCTGACGGCGGATACCAAGCAGAAGATCAGCCTCGGGCGCGGGATGGTGCGCGAGGATGTCAACGCGCTTTTGTTCGACGAGCCGCTGACGGTGGTCGACCCGCATATGAAATGGGAATTGCGCACCCAGCTGAAGGCGCTGCATCACCAGTTCGGGCATACCATGATCTATGTGACCCACGACCAGACCGAGGCGCTGACCTTCGCCGACAAGGTGGTGGTGATGCATGAGGGCCGGGTGGTGCAGACGGGCACGCCGCAGGAACTGTTCGAGCGGCCCGAGCATACATTCGTGGGCTATTTCATCGGCAGCCCGGGCATGAACCTGCTGCCGGCGCAGGTTGACGGCGCGCGCGCGCGGGTGGGCGGGCATGAGGTGGCGCTTGGCGGCGATTACGGACGGCCCGAGGGCCGGGTGGAGATCGGTGTGCGGCCCGAATTCGTGACGCTCACGCAAGGAGAGGGATTGCCGGTCACGGTGCGGCGGATCGAGGATGTGGGCCGCCACCGCATCGCGCGGCTCGATTTCGAGGGCACGGCGCTCAACGCGTTCCTGCCCGAGGGCGCGCCGCTGCCCGGCGACGATGTGCGCGCCCGCCTCGAACCGGAGGCGATCAGCGTCTATGCCGATGACTGGCGCATCGCGCCGACACGGGCCATCGAGGAGGCGTCATGACGGTTCGGGTTTCAGACGTCATCCTCGGGCTTGACCGTGTGCGAGGGGATGACCGCGCCATGAATGGAATCCGCAGCGAGGAGGCCGCCTGATGGACAAGACCACCAATCAGAAGGCCTGGTTCCTTGTGCTGCCGGTGCTGGTGCTGGTGGCGTTCTCGGCCATCATTCCGTTGATGACCGTGGTCAACTACTCGGTGCAGGACACCTTTGGCAACAACCGCTTTTTCTGGGTCGGCCTGGAATGGTTCGAGGAGATGCTCGCCTCCGAGCGGATGTGGGCGGCGCTGCGGCGGCAGGTGATCTTTTCGGCCATCATCCTTGCCATCGAGGTGCCTCTGGGGGTGCTCATCGCGCTCAACATGCCCAAGCGCGGCGTCCGGGTCTCGGTTTGCCTCGTGCTGATGTCGCTGCCGCTGCTCATTCCGTGGAACGTGGTCGGCACCATCTGGCAGATTTTCGGGCGCGTCGATATCGGGCTTCTGGGCTACACGCTGGCGGCCCTGGGGATCGACTACAACTATACGCAGGATCCCCTCGACGCCTGGCTGACGGTGATCGTGATGGATGTCTGGCACTGGACCTCGCTGGTGGCGCTTCTGGCCTATGCGGGGCTGAAATCCATCCCCGACGCCTATTATCAGGCCGCCCGCATAGATCAGGCAAGCCGCTGGGCGGTGTTTCGCCATATCGAGCTGCCCAAGATGGCGGGCGTGCTGATGATCGCCATTCTCCTGCGCTTCATGGACAGTTTCATGATCTATACCGAGCCGTTCGTGGTCACCGGCGGCGGCCCCGGCAATGCCACCACGTTTCTGTCCATCGACCTTGTGAAGATGGCGCTCGGGCAGTTCGATCTTGGCCCGGCGGCGGCCTTCTCGATCATGTATTTCCTGGTGATCCTCGCGGTGAGCTGGGTGTTCTACACGGTGATGACCAATCTCGACAGGCGGGAGGGCAAATGATGGCGGATCTGTTCACTTGCAACGTCATCCTCGGGCCTGACCCGAGGATCTGCCCGGCACGAGATCCTCGGGTCAGGCCCGAGGATGACGCGGCACGCGTGGGGGCATCGCTATGACTGGCCGACATCTGCCGCGCATCAACATCGTGATGGTGCTCTATCTCGTGTTCCTGATGCTGCCGATCTACTGGCTGGTGAACATGAGCCTCAAGACCAATACCGAGATCCTCGGCGGCTTCAGCCTCTGGCCGCGCGATCTGACCTTTGCCAATTATGCCAAGATCCTCGGCGATCCGGCCTGGTATATGGGCTATGTCAATTCGATCATCTATGTGAGCATGAACACCGTGCTGTCGGTGGCGGTGGCGCTGCCTGCGGCCTATGCGTTCTCGCGCTATCGGTTCATGGGCGACAAGCACCTGTTCNNACCTGTTCTTCTGGCTGCTGACCAATCGCATGGCGCCGCCAGCCGTCTTTGCCCTGCCGTTCTTTCAGCTTTATTCGTCCGTGGGGCTGTTTGATACCCATATCGCGGTGGCGCTGGCGCATACGCTGTTCAACGTGCCGCTGGCGGTTTGGATCCTCGAGGGGTTCATGCGCGGCGTGCCCAAGGAAATCGACGAGACCGCCTATATCGACGGCTATTCCTTCCCGCGCTTCTTCGTGAAGATCTTCATGCCGCTGATCGCAAGCGGGGTGGGCGTGGCGGCGTTCTTCTGCTTCATGTTCTCATGGGTGGAACTGCTCTTGTCGCGCACGCTGACGAGCGTGAATGCCAAGCCGATCGCCGCCACCATGACGCGCACCGTCTCGGCGAGCGGATTGGACTGGGGCGTGCTGGCCGCCGCCGGGGTGCTGACGATTCTGCCGGGGGCCTTGGTGATCTGGTTCGTGCGCAATTACATTGCCAAGGGTTTCGCGTTGGGGAGGGTGTGATGGAACGGTTTGTTAACCATCCTCATGTCATCCTCGGGCCTGACCCGAGGATCTCCGGCCAACCGCAACGCGACCCATGCCATGATGCGACAGCCCGCCGTCTACATCGTCACCAACAAGCCGCGCGGGACGCTTTACATCGGCATGACCGGGAACCTCTCGCACCGCATATGGCAGCATCGCACGCATGCCGTGCCGGGCTTTGCCGACCGTTACAACTTGACCCGGCTTGTCTGGTTCGAAGCACATTGCGAGTTTACCGAGGCCATCAGGCGCGAAAAGGCACTCAAACGATGGGCCCGCGATTGGAAAATCGCTCTGGTCGAGGCGAACAACCCGGAATGGCGCGATCTTTGGCGGGAGGTTTGCATGGCATGAACCCGGTAAACGATCTCGTTTCGGGAGATCCTCGGGTCAGGCCCGAGGATGACGTCGGATCTGTCATCGTCCGGCTTGCCCGGACGATCT
Organism: Roseovarius sp. UBA6167; assembly: GCA_002428225.1. GTDB lineage: Bacteria > Pseudomonadota > Alphaproteobacteria > Rhodobacterales > Rhodobacteraceae > Roseovarius. The sequence continues at coordinate 18,688 of DIUD01000015.1, forward strand.
CCTTGGGCGGGGATCCTCGGGTCAGGCCCGAGGATGACCTTTCTTCGTTCGCTACGGCTCAAGGGAGGCTTTGACGATGGCATGGATGGCATGGACCACGCCCACGGCGATCTTCTTCACGGTGATCGCGGTGCTGCTCGTCACCTTCACGGTGCTGGCGATCAAATTCCCCGAAACGCCGCGCACGGGTATCCTGCGCATCGAGACGACGCGCGGCGATCGGCTTTTCATCACGCTTCTGGGCTCGGCCTTCATCAATCTGGCCTGGCTTGGACTTGTCGGCGCAAATCAACCTTACGCGCTGATCGTGTGCCTCATCTATGCCGCGGCGGTGTTCCGCTGGGTGTGAGGGGGCATGAGCACCTGACCGAGACTTCACAAGGTTCATAAGGGAGGACAACATGAACTTGCGATTGACCACGACCACGGCGCTTGTCTCGCTCGGCCTGATGGCCGGGCCGGCCTTTGCCGACATGGAGGCCGCGCGCGCCTTTCTCGACGCGCATATCGAACGCTCGGCGCTCAGCCGCGCCGAGCAGGAGGCCGAGATGCAATGGTTCATCGACGCGGCGGCACCGTTCCGCGGCATGTCGATCAACGTCGTCTCCGAGACCATCACCACCCACGAATGGGAGGCGGGCGTGCTGGCCCCTGCGTTCAGCGCGATCACCGGGATCAACGTCACCCATGACCTGATCGGCGAAGGCGATGTGGTCGAAAAGCTGCAAACGCAGATGCAGACCGGCGAGAACGTCTATGACATGTATGTCAACGATGCCGATCTGATCGGCACCCACTGGCGCTATCAGCAGGCGCGCAACCTGACCGACTGGATGGCAGGAGAGGGCGCGGACGTCACCAATCCCGGCCTCGATCTCGACGACTTCATCGGGCTGTCGTCGGCGACGGGACCGGATGGCAAGCTCTATCAGTTGCCGGTGCAGCAATTCGCCAATCTCTACTGGTTCCGCCATGACTGGTTCACCGATCCGACGATCATGGCCGAGTTCAAGGAGGAATACGGCTATGATCTGGGGGTGCCGGTCAACTGGTCGGCCTATGAGGACATCGCCGAATTCTTTACCGGCCGCGAGATCGACGGCCAGGCGGTCTATGGCAACATGGACTATGGCAAGAAGGACCCGAGCCTGGGCTGGCGCTTTACCGATGCCTGGATGTCGATGGCGGGCATGGGCGACAAGGGTGAGCCGAACGGATTTCCGGTCGATGAATGGGGCATCCGGGTGAACGATCAGTATCAGCCGGTCGGATCGTGCATGGCGCGCGGCGGTGCGACCAACAGCCCGGCGGCGGTCTATGCGGTCGAGAAATACATCAAGTGGCTGCACGAATACACGCCCCCCGCCGCCGCCGGCATGACCTTTGGCGAGGCCGGGCCGGTGCCCGCGCAGGGGGCGATTGCGCAGCAGATGTTCTGGTACACGACATTCGCCGCCGACATGGTCAAGCCCGGCCTGCCGGTGATGAACGAGGACGGCACGCCCAAATGGCGCATGGCCCCCAGCCCGCATGGCGTCTATTGGGAGGAGGGGATGAAGATCGGCTACCAGGATGTCGGTGCGATCACGCTTCTCGAATCGACACCCGCGGACCGGGCCAAGGCGGCCTGGCTCTATGGTCAGTTCATCGCATCGAAGACGGTTGACGTGGAAAAATCCCATGTCGGCCTGACCTTCATCCGCGACAGCACGATCAACCACGACAGCTTTACCGAACGTGCGCCGCTGCTTGGCGGTCTGGTCGAGTTCTACCGCTCGCCCGCGCGCACGCAATGGTCCGATACCGGCTTCAACGTGCCGGATTATCCGCGCCTTGCGCAGCTTTGGTGGCAGAATATCGGCGATGCGTCATCGGGGGCGAAGACGGCGCAAGAGGCGCTCGATGCGCTGTGCGAACAGCAGGAGGCGGTGATGGCGCGGCTTGAGCGCGCGGGTGTGCAGGGCGAGTTCGGCCCCAGGCTGAACGAGCCGCGCGATCCCGAGTACTGGCTGAGCCAGCCGGGATCGCCCAAGCCCAGGCTGGAGAATGAGGAGGAAACCCCGATCACGATCTCCTATGAAGAGCTCATCAAGTCCTGGCAGTGACGACAGGTGCCGGGGCGCGTTCGCGCGCGCCCCGGCGCAGGCGTCACCCTCGGATCACGCCCGAGGATGACGTGCAAAATACAATGGACCGAGCAATGACCCATATCCTCGCCATCGACCAGGGCACCACGTCGAGCCGCGCGATCATCCTTGACGCGGCCATGCGCCCCATAGCCAGCGCACAGGAGGAGTTTGCCCAGCATTACCCCGATTCCGGCTGGGTCGAGCACGAGGCCGATGACCTCTGGTCCACCACCGCCGCCACCTGCCGCGCCGCCATCGAGAAGGCCGGGATCACCGGCGCGGACGTCGCCGCCATCGGCATAACCAATCAACGCGAGACGACCCTTGTCTGGGATCGCCATACCGGCCGCGCCATTCATCGCGCGATCGTCTGGCAGGACCGGCGCACTGCCGATTTCTGCAAGGTGCTGCGCGACGCGGGCCACGAGGAGATGGTGAACGCCCGCACCGGCCTGTTGCTCGACCCGTATTTTTCGGGCACGAAACTGCGCTGGATCCTCGACAACGTGGAGGGCGCGCGGGAGAAGGCGCGCGCGGGTGACCTGCTCTTCGGCACGGTGGACAGTTTCCTGATCTGGAAACTCACGGGCGGCAAGACCCACGCCACCGACGCCACCAATGCAGCGCGCACGCTGCTTTACGACATCCGCAAGGGACGCTGGAGCGCGACCATCTGCGACTTGCTCGACATCCCCATGGAGATGCTTCCCCAGGTGCGCGACAGCGCCGCCGAATATGGCGTGACACGGGCCGATCTCTTTGGCCGCGAAATCCCCATCCTGGGCGTCGCGGGCGATCAGCAGGCGGCGACCGTGGGGCAGGCGTGTTTTCAGCCCGGAATGCTCAAATCCACCTATGGTACGGGCTGTTTCGCGCTTCTCAATACCGGCACGACGCCGGTTGTCTCGCAAAACCGCCTGCTCACCACCATCGCCTATCAGCTTGACGGCCAGCCCACCTATGCGCTCGAAGGCTCGATCTTTGTCGCAGGCGCGGTGGTGCAATGGCTGCGCGACGGGCTCAAGATCATCCGCGAGGCGGGCGAGACCCAGCCCCTGGCCGATGCCGCCGACCCGCATCAGGAGGTGGTGCTCGTGCCCGCGTTCACCGGGCTCGGCGCGCCCTATTGGCGGCCCGATTGCCGGGGCGCGATCTTTGGCCTCACGCGCGGCACGGGGCCTGCGGAACTGGCGCGCGCGGCGCTCGAGAGCGTGGGTTTCCAGACCCGCGACCTGCTAGAGGCGATGCGTGCCGACTGGGCGGGGCAGGGGACGCAGGCGGTGCTGCGCGTGGACGGCGGCATGAGCGCGAGCGACTGGACCATGCAGTTTCTCGCCGACATCCTCGACGCGCCGGTGGACCGCCCGCAGGTGCTCGAGACCACGGCGCTTGGCGCGGCGTGGCTGGCGGGGATGCGTGCGGGGATCTATCCGGGGCAGGAGGAGTTTGCCAAGGGATGGGCGCTTGAGCGGCAGTTTCTACCCACCATGCAGCCCGAGATCCGCGCGCGTAAATGCGCGATATGGTCGCGCGCGGTCAAGGCGACGCTGTCGGTATGAGCGCGCCCGTTGTGGCGCGCGCCACTTCGGCATAGGGTCCGCGCGAATCCGAGGAGCCGCCATGCAAGCCGCCATCAGCGTCATCATCCCCGCCCGCAACGAGGCCGCGACCATGGTGCATGTGGTGCAGACCTGTCGCGCCATGGCCCCCGTGGCCGAGGTGGTGGTGATCGACAACGGCTCTGACGATGGCACCGCCGAGGCCGCGCTCTCGGCGGGCGCCGTTGTGCTCGCCGAGGAACGGCCCGGCATGGGGCATGCGGTGCGGCGCGGTGTGGCGGCGGCGCGACATGACTGGGTGATGAAGGTCGATGCCGATCTGGGGCGGTTCGACACGGCGCGCCTTGCCCGCATGATCGAGGCGCGCGCGCCGGGCGTGGGGCTGGTCAAGGGCGCGTGGAACGATCCGCACGACAACATGCCGATGACGCGGCTTCTGGTGCGGCCCGCGCTCAGGCTGATGTTTCCGGGGCTGGGAGGGCTGCGCGCGCCCAATACCGGGATTTACGTTTTCGATCGTTCGTTGATCGCGCACGAGTATCTGACCGGCGATTACGCCGTGGATCTCGACGTGATGCTGCGCATACACGCGGCCGGGGCGGGGGTGGCCGAGGTCGATATCGGGCGGATCGAACATGACGCGCGGGACGTGGGCCATTACAACGCCATGGCCGAGGAGATCCTTGCGTTTTTCCTCAGCCGTCAGCCGCTTGCGCTGCTGGAAGAAGTGGTGGTGGTGGCCGAGACCGAGGCGGATGTCGCGCGCCACGCGGCGGGGGTCATCGCGGGCAAGCTGATCGCGGGGGCGCGGGTGAGCGTCTATGCCGGCGCGGGCGGCGCGGCGCTTGATTCCGTGTTCGCGGGCTTTCCCACCTATCGCCGCGCGCCGCTTGCCGAAGCGGCGCAGCATGTGCCCCATGCCAATGCGGCGCGGCTGCGGGTGATCGCGTCGCCTGCCACCCGGTTTGAGGCGATGCGCACCGCCCTGCCGGTGGAGGTTTGGGAGATGCCCGGAGCGGTGGGGTTCGCGCCCGATATCTCGGCCGGGACCGGGGCGGGGGCGGCCCTCAAACGCGCGGCGCTGGAGCGGTTGGGCCTGCCGGTGGCGTTCGCCCCGCGCGAGGTGTTCCGGGTGGTGGCAGAGGGATAATGTTCGCGCCCACGCGGCCCATGAAGGTCACCTCGCCCTCGTGCGCCGGGGTGCTGCCGCCGCGGAGGGACGATCCTTGTGCATCCGGCGCATCCGGCGCGAGCGGATAGGCCGGTATTGCCCAGGCGCGATGGCCGGAAGGATGACCCGGCTTAACCGGGCTGCATCCTGGTCGAAAAGGCAGGCCCCCTTTCACGGCGGGGGCATGATTGCCAGGCCGGGGTCTCGGCCCGCGTCGGGGAAGTGGCGTGCGCGCTTGGCGTCGAGGTCAAGCGCGATCGCATGGAGGTGGCCATGGGCCTTGAGACGCGCGCGCAAGGACGGCGTGGCGGTGCAGACTTCGGTGAAGAAGGCGCGCAGTCCGGTCTCCCCGCCCTCGGCCTCGATCTGCGCCAGAAGGTCGTGGATCGCCAGCGCGCCCTCGCCCGCGGGCTTGATGTCGCGGCGATAGGCCCCCGCCGCGTGGCGATAGCGCAGCCGCGCGCGCCAGTCCTCCCAGTTGGGGGCGTGCAGATGGCACAGCCGGGTGGCCACCAGTTCCGGCGGGTTGGCATCCATATCCTTGTCGCGAAAGGCGTTGTGGATGCGCAGGCTGGTCCCGGGCTGGCCGGTCCGCACGAATACCTTGCCCGCCACATGGCTGAGGAAACCGCCGTTGAGATGCGCCCCGAAACTGGGGTAGATCGCCGCCGTCTCCTCGGCGCGCGCTCCCTTGTGCCGCGCGCAGGACCTGAACCACCGCACACCCTCGGGTGGCGGATCGTCCGGGTCGGGGGCGAGCGCCTCGATCGGGCGCACGCGCGCGCTCAGGCAGTCCAAGGGCAGCGATGCAAGCTGGGCGGGCAGGGGCACCTCGGGCCACAGGAATTCATCCACGTCGATATGCGCCAGCCAATCGACATCGGGGCGGCGATTCAGGCAATGGGTGGCATTGAGGCTCTGGCGCGGCTGATGTGCCTCGGGGCGGCGGCCCTTGCGGCGGTGCCGCCAATAGGCGTCATCGCAGACGATCACGCGGCACCGTGGATGCGCGCGCAGCGCCGCCTCGGCCTCTGGGTTTGGCGCGTCGAGATAGACATGCACGCGGTGCGCGCCCAGATCGAGGTGATGGGCGGCGAAATCGAGGGTGTCGCGGGCGGGGGCCTTGATCGTGGCCACCACGCCCCAGGTCGGAGCTGAACACATGCGCGAACCATGCGGCGCGGCGGTATCCTGCGCAAGGGCTCACGGGCAAGGCGGTTGGCCTTTTGCCGCAATTCGCGGCTTGTCCCCCGCGCGGAATCGAGGCGTGCTTGCACGCCGCCGCGCGAGCGCCCACCCCCCCGTCGGTCGCTCGCGCGGCGCGTCCCGAAACGGGCCAACGACCGCTTCACTCCGGTTGCACCCGTCACGCCGTGCCGGATTGATCGTCAAGAGGGGGCGCGGGGCCGCGGATTTGCGACTGCGAAGGATCGGAACTCAGTCGAACTTGCGCGAGGGCGCCAAAACGGTGGCCTCGCCGATCAGCACTTTCCTGCCCTCGACCAGACAGCGGCAATCGAGCTGCACGCGCCGCCTGGCGTGGTCGATGCCCACCACCTCCACCTCGGCGTGGACCATGTCGCCGGGGCGCACGGGGGCGAGGAATTTCAGCGTCTGGCCCATATAGACCGTGCCGTGACCGGGAAGCTGCTCGCCGATCACGGCAGAGATCAGCCCGGCGGTCAGCATCCCGTGGGCGATGCGCCCCTCGAAGATCGTGTCCTGCGCGTAATCGTCATCGAGATGCACCGGGTTACGGTCGGTCGAGACCTCGGCGAACATTTCGATGTCGCGGTCGGTCACGACCTTTCGCAGATGGCGGGTCATGCCCATCTCGATATCTTCGATGCAGATCGTGCCGCGCGGCAGATTGTCCAACATTCGCCCCTCCGTTCCGTGCGTAATAAACGGGCGAATTTTAATCCCGTGTTGGAATTTTATTACTTTGCGGATGCAGAAAAATCAAGCCCTGAATCGCCTAGCGCAGATAGCCGATGGCATAGGCGGGCGCGATTTTCTCCTTTTCGAGATAGGCGGCGAGCGCCGCCTCGTCGGGGTGCTGCGACGTCGCTGTTTCCTGCGCGGCCAGCCCGCCGGTGATGAAGAGCGAATCGATATCCTCGCCCATGGCCCCGCGAATATCGGTCTGCGCGCCATCGCCGATGGCAAGGATGCGGTGGTTTTCCACGTCACGGCCAAGCGCGGCAAGCCGGCGGCGGGCAAGGTCGTAGATCGGCGGGTGCGGCTTGCCGAAATAGAGGCTGGTGCCGCCCATCTCCGTGTAGAGCCGCGCAAGCGCGCCGGCGCACCATTCGCGCACGCCGCCCCGGTCCACCACGATATCGGGATTGGCGCAGAGCAGTTTCAGCCCGCGCGTTCTGGCGGCGAGGAACTGCGGGCGCATGACCTGCGGATCGGCCATCGGGTCGAACGGGCCGGTGCAGACGATCCCCTCGGCCTCGTCGAGGTTGACGCGGGTGATCTCGACGGGATCTTCCACCACATTGATCGGATCGAAGAACAAAACTTCCTGCGGCTGTCCGATGAACCAGACGCGCTGCCCCACCGCGCCGCGAAACATCGCCGCGCGCGCGCTGTCGCCCGAGGTGGCGATGGTGTCCCAGGCGTCATCGGGCACACCGAAATGGCGCAATTGCCGTTCCACGTCGCCGCGCGGCCGGGGCGAGTTGGTCACCAGGACCACCGTGCCGCCCGCGCGGCGATAGGCGGTGAGCGCGGCGCAGGCCCCGGGCAGGGCGCGCACCCCGTCATGCACGCAGCCCCAGAGATCGACGAACAGCGCGTCATAATTGGCGGCAATCTCGGACAGGGCGGTGATGAGGCGGGTCATGGGCGGCTCCGTTGCTTTTGCGGGGGCAGATATGGCAGGGCGGGCGCGTTTTGGCCAGCGCCCATGGCGTTCGGGCGTGCGAGGCGCTAGGGTGGGGGCCATGGACGAGCGGATCATCACGGACGCGGCGGGGATCGCGGAGGGCACGGCGCACCTGGCGCGGATCTGCCCGCGCATGGCGCATGCGATCTCGTTGGTGGGGGAGGTGCCGCTGCGCTGGCGCGGCGACGGGTTCGAGGCGCTTTTGCACGCGATCGTCAGCCAGCAGGTGAGCGTGGCCGCGGCGGACGCGATTCTCGGGCGGATGCGCGCGGCGGGGCTGGTCACGCCCCGCGCGATCGCCGGAAGCGACGACGACAGCCTGCGCGCCGCCGGTCTCAGCCGGCAGAAGGTGCGTTACCTGCGCGCGCTGGCAGAGGCCGATCTCGATTACGCGGGCTTGCACACCACGCCCACCGAGACGGTCATCGCCACGCTGACCGAGATCCCCGGCATCGGTAGCTGGACCGCCGAGATCTATGCCATGTTCAGCCTTGGCCGCGCCGATGTCTTTGCCCCCGGCGATCTGGCGCTGCAAGAGGCGGCGCGGCTGCTTTACGACCTGCCCGCGCGCCCGAAACCGGCGGCCTTTCGCGCCATGGCCGAGGATTGGGCGCCGTGGCGGGCGGTTGCCGCGCGCGTGCTCTGGGCTTATTACCGGGTGGCCAAGGACAGGGAAGGGATCGCATGACACGGGTATTGCAGGCAGGACGCAAGGAGCCGCTCTCGGGCGAGACGCGCTCGGCCGTGGTGTTCCTGCACGGCTATGGCGCCAATGGCGCCGATCTTCTGGGCCTCGCCGATCCGCTGGCCGAGCATCTGCCCGACACGCTTTTCGTCGCGCCCGACGCGCCCGAGAGCGTCGCGGGGACGCCCTTTGGCCGGCAATGGTTCCCGATTCCCTGGATCGACGGGTCCAGCGAGGAAGAGGCCGAGCGCGGGTTCGCGGCCGCGGTCGATGACCTCAACGCCTTTCTCGATGCGCTGATGGTGGATGAGGATCTCCTGCCCGAGCAGGTTGTGCTCTTCGGCTTTTCGCAGGGCACGATGATGGCGCTGCATGTCGCGCCCCGCCGCGAGGATGCGGTGGCGGGCGTGGTGGCGTTTTCCGGGCGGCTGCTGCGCCCCGAGCTTCTGGCCGATGAGGTAAAAAGCCGCCCGCCGGTCCTGCTGGTGCATGGCGATGCCGATGACATGGTTCCCGTCCAGTCGCTGCCCGAGGCGGCCGAGGCATTGCAGGGGGCAGGCTGGAAGGATGTCTATGCCCACGTGATGAAGGGCACCGGCCACGGGATCGCGCCCGACGGGCTGTCGGTCGCGCTTGCGTTCATGCGCGACAAGCTGGGGCTGTGATCGTTCAGTTCGCCCCGGCGTCGGAGTGGTGCCGGGAATGATGGATCTTCAGTTCCCGCCGCCGGATCGCATAGAAGCCAAAGCGCTGGACCGCCACGGCAAAGATGCCGAGCCCCGCCACGATCAGCACCGTTGTCGCGATCTTGCCGATGGCGGTGGCCGGCACGAGATTGCCGTAACCGACGGTCGAGAGGGTGACCATCGTGAAGAAATAACTGTCGATCCAGCTCCAGCCCTCGACAAGGTGAAAGAACACCGTCGCCCCGCCGATAATCACCATCAGCAGGGCGAGAAGGACGCGCAGGCTCGGCTCTCTCATACGGTGCGCTCCCGGAGGGAGGTGATCTCGTCGATGACCTTGAGCCAGGTCTCGACCGGCCGACAGCCGGGCAGGGCGTGCTGGCCGTTGACGATGAAGGTGGGCACGCCGGTGATGCCCATGGCGCGAAACCGCGCTTCGCGCTCGGCGATCTCGTCGCGGTCCGCGTCCGAGGCCAGAAGCCGCCGGATGAGCGCCGCATCGAGCGACAGGCCGTCGGCGATATCGGCCAGAACCTCGTGGTCGCCGATATCGCGCCCCTCCTCGAAACAGGCGCGGAAAAGCGCCATCGCCATGGGGTCCTGACATCCCTCGACCTCGGCCCAGTGCAGCAGGCGATGCGCATCGAGCGTGTTGGGCATCCGCGGAATGGCGGCAAAGTCGATGGCGAGCCCCGCCGCCTCGGCGCGCTCCAGCACCGGCGCATAGGCCCGGATCGCGCCTTCGCGCCCGCCGAACTTGGCCTCCAGATACTGTTTTCGGTCCATGCCGCCTTGGGGCATCTCGGGGTTGAGCTGGAAGGGCTGCCAGTGGATCTCGAACGGGTGGTCTGGGCGCAGCGCCAGCGCCTGGTCGAGCAGCGTCTTGCCGATATAGCACCAGGGGCAGACCGGATCGGAGATGATGTCAAGTCGGATCATCGAGAGCCTCATAGATGGGCCGCAGGGCGCGGCGCAGGAGTTTTCCTTTGGCCTCCGCCGGCAGGCTCTTCACACCGAAGACGCCGCAGGGGCGTTTGCGCCCGTGAAGCCGCGCGCAGGCATGAGCGTCGAGCGGGGCCGGATCGAGAGCCTTGAGCGCAGTATAGAATGCCATGATCGCGCGCGCATCCCCCTTCCTGCGTCCTCGAAATATCGCGCACCACCGCCCGCGTTCACCACCATGTCGTCGGGATTGCCCCGGCAGGCGCGCGCTCGGCGGTGCAAGCCTTGATCCGCCCCGCTCAGAGGGCGGCCGCGTCAATCCCGCGCCAGCCCGTCATCCGGGCGCGGAACCATGTGCGCTGCCGCTTGGCATATTGGCGCGTCGCGATGATCGCGGCGGCGCGGGCCTGTTGCAGCGTCACCTCGCCGCGCAGATGCGCGATCAGGTCCGGCGCGCCGATGGCCTGCGCGGCGGGGCGCGCGGCGTCCCAGCCTGCAAGGTTGGCGCGCGCTTCATCGAGCGCGCCGCCCGCCAGCATCGCATCGAAGCGGCGCTCGATGCGCGGATCGAGCCAGTCTTTCGGTGCGTTCAAAAGAAATGCCGTCACCTCGGAGAGCGGCAGGAGCGGCGCCGGCGTGGCGTCCTGCCAGTCCGCCAGCCCGCGCCCGGTGGCGGCCTGCACCTCCCAGGCGCGCTGCACGCGGCGCGGATTGGCCGTGTCGATGCGCGCGCGCGTGCGGGGGTCGAGCGCGTCCAGAAGCGCGCCAGGGCCCCGCTCGACCAAAAGCCGCCCGGCCTCGGCGCGGATCTGCGGCGGGGTCTGCGGGATCTCGGCCAGCCCCTCGGTCAGTGCCGAGAAATAAAGCCCCGTGCCGCCCACGATCACCGGCCGCGCGCTGCTCGCCAGAAGCGCGCGCACCTCGCGCAGCCAGTGGCCGACGGAATATTCCTGATCGGCGGCGATATGCCCATAGAGCCGGTGCGGGATCGCCGTCTCCTCCTGTGCCGTGGGCCGCGCCGACAGAACCCGCCAGTTTGAATAGACCTGCAACGCATCGGCGTTGACGATCACGCCGCCTTGTGCGCGCACGATTGCCGTGGCCAGCGCCGATTTGCCGCTGGCGGTGGGGCCCGCGATCAGCACCGGGCGGGCGGGGTCTGTCTGTGCCGTCACGCTCATGCGCGCGACCTAGCCTGAATCGCGGCACATGGCGAGGGGCGGGGCGTTCTGCGATTGCACATTGCCGGCATTTGGGACATTTTGCGCGCAATCATCAGCGCAGCCGCGGAGAGCGAGCACATGACCGACCCCGACACCCCAAAACCCAGGTTCAGCCGCGTCATGCTCAAGATTTCCGGCGAGGCGCTGATGGGGGATCAGGGCTACGGGCTGCACCCGCCCACGGTCGAGCGCATCGCGCAAGAGGTCAAATCGGTCCACGACCTGGGCGTCGAGATATGCATGGTGATCGGCGGCGGCAACATCTTTCGCGGCCTTCAGGGCAGCGCGCAGGGCATGGAGCGCACCACCGCCGACTACATGGGGATGCTCGCCACGGTGATGAACGCGCTGGCCATGCAATCGGCGATGGAGCGGATCGGCGTGTTCTGCCGGGTGATTACCGCCATCCGCATGGACGAGGTGGCCGAACCCTATATCCGCCGCCGCGCCGTGCGCCATCTCGAGAAAAAGCGCGTCTGCATCTTCGCCGCCGGCACCGGCAACCCCTATTTCACCACCGACACGGCGGCCACGCTGCGTGCCAACGAAATGGCCTGCGAGGCGATCTTCAAGGGCACCAAGGTGGACGGGGTCTATGACAAGGATCCGATCAGGCACGCGGATGCCAAACGCTATGACCGCATCTCCTATGATGAGGTGCTGGCGCAGCATCTCGGCGTGATGGATACCTCTGCCATCGCGCTTGCCCGCGACAACAACCTGCCGATCATCGTCTTCTCGCTCGACGAGCCGGGCGGCTTTCGCGGCATTCTCGCCGGAGAGGGCACCTATACAACGGTGCATGGCTGAGGTTAAACAGGGGCGGTATTCCTCGCTCAGGAAGGACACGGAAACGACATGGCCGATGATCTGGAAATCGACACGGACGACCTCGAGCGCCGGATGGCCGGTGCCATGAACGCGCTCAAGACGGAATTTGCCTCGCTGCGCACGGGTCGCGCCTCGGCCGCGATGCTGGAGCCGGTGCAGGTCGATGCCTATGGCCAGATGACGCCGATCAACCAGGTGGGCACCGTCAACGTGCCCGAACCGCGCATGGTCACCATCAACGTCTGGGACAAGGGCCTTGTCGGCAAGGTCGAGAAGGCGATCCGCGAGAGCGGGCTGGGCATCAACCCGCAGCTCAACGGCACGATCATCATGCTGCCCATCCCCGAGCTGAACGAGGAGCGCCGCAAGGAACTGACCAGGGTCGCCTCGCAATATGCCGAACATGCCCGCGTCGCCGTGCGCAACGTGCGCCGCGACGGCATGGACCAGATCAGGAAGGCCAAGGCCGAGGGCATGTCCGAGGACGACCAGAAACTGTGGGAATCCGAGGTGCAGGCGCTCACCGACCGCTATATCAAGCTGGTCGATGAGGCGCTTGACCACAAGCAAGCCGAGATCATGCAAGTCTGATGCCGGAGGGACCGCCCATGGCGAGCAAGAGGGCCGGTGGGGCCGGGCCGCGCCATGTGGCGATCATCATGGACGGTAACGGGCGCTGGGCGCAGCAGCGTGGCCGTCCGCGTCTGTTCGGCCATCACGCGGGCGCGCGCCGCGTGCGCGAGATCGTCGCGGCCTGCCCCGATTCCGGCGTTCAATATCTGACCATCTTTGCTTTCTCCACCGAAAACTGGAAGCGCACCCAGACCGAGGTGGCGGGCCTGATGAGCCTGTTCCGCCGCTACATCATGAAGGAAATGCAGGAATTCGTGCGCGAGGACGTGCGCGTGCGCTTTATCGGCGATCGCTACCGGCTGGAGCCGCGCCTGCGCGCACTGATGGAAGAGACCGAGGCGATGACCGCGCATTGCGCGCGCCTCAACCTGACCATCGCGATCAATTATGGCGGGCGCGACGAGGTGGCGCGCGCAACCAAACGCCTTGCGCGCGATGTGGCCGAGGGGCGGCTCGATCCCGAGACGGTCGATGAAGAGACGCTGCCGCGTTATCTCGATACCCGCGTTCTGCCCGACCCCGATCTGGTGATCCGCACAAGCGGCGAGGCCCGGATCTCGAATTTCCTGCTCTGGCAATCGGCCTATTCGGAATACGAGTTCATCGACACGCTCTGGCCCGATTTCACGCGCGAGATCTTCGCCTCGGTGCTGGCGCAATACGGCGCGCGTGAGCGGCGGTTCGGGGCGGTGACTGCATGAATGCACAATGGGGCGATCTTGCGCCGCGACTGGCCTCTGGCGTGGCGATGGCGGCCATGGGGCTTGGCGCGATCTGGGCGGGCGGACTTGTCTTTGCCGCGCTGGTGGTGGCGCTGGCGGGGCTGTTGATGTGGGAGGCGGCGCGGCTCTTCGGCGCGCGGGACGCCTGGCGCTCCGGGGCTCTTGGCGCGGCGGCGGTGGCGCTGGCGTTGTGGCTGCCGGGGCTGTTCGTGCTGCCGCTGCTGGTGGCCGCCGTGCTGGTGGCCGCGACCGGCATCGCGCGCGCGCGCGCGCCCTTCGCGGCGCTGGCGCTCTGGGCGCTGTCCGGGGCCTGGGTCATGGGCATGTTGCGCGCCGAGGCGGGGCTGATCTGGGTGCTCTGGCTGGTGGCGATCGTCGTTGTCTCGGACGTGGCGGGCTATTTCGCGGGGAAATCCCTGGGCGGCCCCAAATTCTGGCCGCGCATCAGCCCGAAAAAGACTTGGGCGGGCACGGTGGCGGGCTGGATCGGCGCCGGAATTGTCGGCGCGCTCTTTGCGGGGCCGAGCGGGGCGGGTCCGGTGCTTGTTCCGCTGTCGGTTCTGGTGGGCGTGGCCGGGCAGATGGGCGACATCGCCGAAAGTGCGGTCAAGCGGATGCAGGGCGTCAAGGATAGCTCCAACCTCATTCCCGGTCATGGCGGTGTGCTTGACCGGTTCGACGCGATGCTGGGCGCGGCGCTGATGGCGGGGCTTTTGCACGCGACGGGCCTGCTGCCGGGGGCGGGATGAGGCGGGTCTCCATTCTCGGCGCGACCGGCTCGATCGGGCAGAGCACGATCGACCTCATTGCACGCGCGCCCGATGATTATGACGTGGTGGCGCTGACCGGCGGGCAGAATATCGCGCGGCTGGCGGCGGATGCGCGCGCGATGAGGGCCGAGGTGGCCGTCACCGCCGACGAGGCGCTCTTGCCGGAACTGCGCGCCGCGCTCGCGGGCTCGGGCGTCGAGGCCGCTGCCGGGCGCGCGGCGCTGATCGAGGCGGCGGCGCGCGAGGCCCACTGGGTGATGTCGGCCATCGTCGGCGCGGCCGGGCTTGCGCCGGGGCTGAAGGCACTGGAACAGGGCGCGACGCTGGCGCTTGCCAACAAGGAATCGCTGGTGACCGCCGGGCCGCTGGTGATGGAAACAGCGCGGCGGCATGGCGCGCGCCTTCTGCCGGTGGACAGCGAACATTCGGCGATCTTTCAGGTGCTCGCGGAGGCGGATGCCGCGAGCGTCACGCGCGTCATCATCACCGCCTCGGGCGGGGCGTTGCGCGACTGGCCGCTTGCGCGGCTGGCCGGCGCCACCGTGGCCGAGGCATCCTGCCACCCCAACTGGGAGATGGGCCAGCGCATCACCATCGATTCGGCCTCGATGTTCAACAAGGCGCTGGAGATGATCGAGGCGCGCGAATTCTTCGGGTTTGATCCCGCGCGCATCGAGGTGCTGATCCACCCGCAATCGCTGGTTCACGCGCTGGTGGGCTTTGCCGACGGGGGCCTTATCGCCCATGTCGGGCCGCCCGACATGCGCCACGCCATCGGCTATGCGCTGCACTGGCCCGAGCGGCGCGCGCTGCCCGTGGCGGCGCTCGATCTGGCCGCTGTCGGCACGCTCGAATTCCGCGCGCCCTGCGAGACACGCTATCCGGCGCTGCGGCTGGCGCGCGCGGTCATGGACGAGGGCGGGCTGGCCGGCGCGATCTTCAACGCCGCCAAGGAGCGCGCGCTCGATCATTTCATCGCCGGGCGCATCGGTTTCATGGCCATGGCCCCGCTGGTCGAGACGGTGCTGGAGCGGCTTCTGGCGCTGCCCGAGGCGCGGGGCGGCACGCTGACCCTTGATCGCGTGGCCCATATGGACCATCTCGCAAGGCAGTGCGCCGATCAGGTCGCAAGGCGAAACGAACAGGGATAGAGCGTGGACATCATCAGCTTCCTGCCGCAGACGGGCAGTCTTTTCATGACGATTCTGGCCTTTGTGGTGGCGCTCTCGGTGATCGTGGCGGTGCATGAATTCGGTCATTACATCGTCGGGCGCTGGTCGGGGATCAGGGCCGAGGTGTTCTCGCTCGGCTTTGGCCCGGTTCTGTTCGCGCGCACCGACCGGCACGGCACACGCTGGCAGGTGGCGGCGCTGCCCTTTGGCGGCTATGTGAAATTCCTTGGCGATGCGGACGCGGCAAGCGGCAAGGACGGGGCGGCCATGGCTGCCATGCCAGAGGCGCGGCTGCGCCAGACCATGCACGGCGCGCCCCTCTGGGCGCGCACGGCGACGGTGGCGGCGGGGCCGGTGTTCAACTTCCTCCTGTCGATTCTGATCTTCGCGGCGGTGATGATGAGCGGCGGCAAGACCGCCGATCCGCTGACCGTGGGCGCGCTCAAGCCCCTGCCGGTGGAGGGCGTCACCCTGCGCCCCGGCGACGAGATCGTGGGCGTCGCGGGCCTGCCCATCCCCGACGCCGGGGCCGCCGAGAGCTATGACGGTTTCCTCGATGCGCTGCCCGTGCAGCCGTTGCTTGACTACGAGGTGCGGCGCGACGGGCGGGTGCGCGAGGTGCAGGGTCCGCAGCTCATGCCGCCGCTCGTGGGCGGGGTTTCGCCGCAATCGGCGGCGTTCGATGCGGGGCTCCGGGGGGGGGATGTGATCGTTGCCGTGGATGGCAGGCCGGTTCATGCGTTCCGGGAGTTGCGCGACATCGTCGAAGGCTCTGACGGGGCGCCGCTGGCCCTCACCGTCTGGCGCGAAGGCGAGGTGCTGGCGCTGACGCTGGTGCCGCGCCGCACCGACGAGCCGCAGCCCGAAGGCGGGTTTCGCACCCGGTGGCGGATCGGCGTGGCGGGCGCGATGGCGTTCGAACCCGCGACCGAGGCGCTTGGCCCCGTCGAGGCGCTCGGGCAGGCGGTGGCGCAGACCGGCCAGATCATCCAGAGCTCGCTCTCGGGCCTTTATCACATGATTACCGGCGCGATAAGCACCTGCAACATGTCCGGCCCCATCGGCATCGCCGAGGTCTCGGGCGCGATGGCGAGCCAGGGCGCGCAGAGCTTCATCTGGTTCATCGCCGTGCTCTCCACGGCGGTCGGTCTGCTCAACCTCTTCCCCGTCCCGGTGCTCGATGGCGGGCATCTGGTGTTCTACGCCTATGAGGCCGTGACGGGCCGCCCCCCGAGCGAGCGCGCGCTGCGCGTGCTGATGGCGGCGGGGCTGACACTGATCCTGGCGCTCATGCTCTTTGCTCTCTTCAACGATATCTTCTGCCCCTGAGCGGCGCGCGCGCGGCGGCGTGGGAGGTGGATATTTATGGCAAGATGAAGCGCCGGGGTTGTCCGGCCCATCTGCCATGAACGATCTTGGGCTCACGAGCCCGGTGGGGGCGCGCAGGCCGCGCTTTCCCGGAAAGCCGCGCGGCCGCGCAGCCTGCCGCGACAACGTTTGTGTTTTGACGATGGCGCCCCCGGCCCTTATATCGGGCGCAGCGTCGATAAGGAGAGTGCCGTGTTGCGCCCTGTGATGAGCCTTCTGGGCACCGTTTTCAGCCTGATCACCCTTGTGGTGGTCATTTTCGGGCTGTCGATCGGCGCGGTGTTGCATATCTATGGCAAGGATCTGCCGAGCCACGAGAGTCTTGCCAATTACGCGCCCCCCACGATCAGCCGGATCTATTCGGTCGAGGGGCGCATCATCGACGAGTTCGCCCGCGAGAGGCGGATTTTCACCCCCGCTGCGGAAATTCCCGATCTGGTGAAGCAGGCATTCATTAGCGCCGAAGACAAGAATTTCTATACCCATCACGGTTTTGACGCCGTGAGCATTGCCTCGGCCCTTTTTGATGCGGTGAAATCGCGCGGGCAGAACCTGCGCGGCGCCTCCACCATCACGCAGCAGGTGATGAAGAATTTCCTTCTCTCGGGCGATCGGCAGATGGAGCGCAAGATCAAGGAAATCATCCTGGCGACCCGCATCGAGCAAACCCTGTCCAAGGAGCAGATCCTCGAACTTTATCTCAACGAGATCTTCCTCGGGCAGAACAGCTATGGCGTGACCGCCGCGGCGCAGAGCTATTTCAACAAGCCGCTGCGCGATCTGGCCCCGCACGAGGCGGCGATACTTGCGTCCATGCCCAAGGCACCGAGCGACTATCACCCGGTGCGCGAGAGCGAGCGCCTGCTGGC
>DIUD01000020.1 GCA_002428225.1 Roseovarius sp. UBA6167
CCCAACAGTCGCTACTCCGGCGAACGCGATCTGGACAACCCGCTGGCCGCCGTGAAGATGGGCCTGATCTACGTCAACCCCGAGGGCGTCAACGGCCAGCCCGATCCGCTGAAAACGGCGGAACAGGTGCGCGAGACCTTCGCGCGCATGGCGATGGACGACGAGGAGACCGCCGCGCTGACCTGTGGCGGGCACACTGTCGGCAAGGCGCATGGCAACGGCGATGCCGGGGTGCTCGGGCCGGAGCCGGAGGGCGCGGATATCGAGGCGCAGGGCCTTGGCTGGATCAACCCGAACCTGGACGGCAAGGCCGCCAATGCCATTACCTCGGGCATCGAGGGCGCCTGGACGACCGAGCCGACCAAGTGGGACATGGGCTATTTCAAGCTGCTCTTCGGCTACGAGTGGGAACTGACCAAATCGCCCGCCGGGGCCAATCAGTGGCGGCCCATCGACATCAAAGAGGAGGATATGCCGGTCGATCCGAGCGATCCCTCCAAGCGGGTCATGCCGATGATGACCGATGCCGACATGGCGATGAAGATGGATCCCACCTATCGCGCCATCTGCGAGAAGTTCATCGCCGACCCGGCTTATTTCGACGATTGCTTCGCGCGTGCATGGTTCAAGCTGACGCACCGGGATCTTGGCCCGCGCACCCGCTATATCGGTCCCGACGCGCCGCAGGAGGATCTGATCTGGCAGGATCCGATCCCGGCGGGCAAGGCCGATTTCGGTGTGGCGGCGGTGAAGGCCAAAATCGCGGCGGCGGGCCTCTCGACGGCCGACATGGTCGCCACCGCCTGGGATTCGGCGCGCACCTTCCGGCAGTCGGATTATCGCGGCGGCGCCAATGGCGCGCGCATCCGCCTTGCCCCGCAGAAGGACTGGGAGGGCAACGAGCCCGAGCGTCTGGCGCGCGTGCTGGCCGTGCTGGAGCCGATCGCCGCCGAGACCGGCGCGAGCGTGGCCGATATCATCGTGCTGGCCGGCAACGTGGGCGTCGAGCAGGCCGCGAAGGCCGCGGGCTTTGACATCGAGGTGCCCTTCGCGCCCGGCCGGGGCGACGCCACTGACGAGATGACGGATGCGGATTCGTTCGCCGTGCTGGAGCCGCTCGCCGATGGTTTCCGCAACTGGCTGAAGAAGGATTACGTGGTCCAGCCCGAGGAAATGCTGCTGGACCGCGCGCAACTCATGGGCCTGACCGGGCCGGAAATGACCTGCCTCCTGGGCGGGATGCGGGTGATGGGCACCAATCATGGCGGCACGGCGCATGGCGTCTTTACCGACCGGGCGGGTGCGCTGACGACCGATTTCTTCACCACGCTCACCGACATGAGCTACAAATGGGAACCCACGGGCAAGAACAGCTACAACATCGTGGATCGCAAGACGGGCGCGGTGAAACACACCGCCACCCGCGTCGATCTGGTGTTCGGCTCGAACTCGATCCTGCGCGCCTATTCGGAGGTCTATGCCCAGGATGACGCGGGCGAGAAATTCGTGCGCGACTTCGTGGCCGCATGGGTCAAGGTGATGAACGCGGACCGCTTCGACCTGGCGTGATCGCCGCGCGAAAAATCCCGGTGTGGCGCCAGAGCGATCCGGCGCCACATTGCTTTTCGATGCGCCGTCGCGTCAGAACGTCGCCGCAACCCCCGGCAGGTTGAGCGTCTTCACCAGGTCGCGCAATTCCTGCCGCGCCGCTATGTTGGAGATGTTGAGCTGGCGCACGCCGATATCCCTCAGATCGAGCAGCGTCAGCCCGCGCGGGAACAGTTCGCGAAAGATCACTCGCTCGTTGAATCCCGGCGCCACCCGAAAGCCGATCCGCCTGGCAAGCGCATCGAGCGCCCGGCCCATCTTTTCCTTGTTGATCATCTGCTGCGCGCCGACCCGGTTGCGCAGCACCACCCAGTCGATGGGCCGCAGCCCCGCCTGCGCGCGCATCTGCCGCGCGTTCCAGACCATCTCGGAATAGACCGAAGGTCCGAGCACCTTCAGCCCATCCGTATCGATATGCGCCAGCAGGTCGAAATCGATGAAGCTGTCGTTGAGCGGCGTGACCAGGGTGTCGGCAAGGCTGTGCGCGACCTGGCTCAGCCGGGTATGCGCGCCGGGGCAGTCGATGACGATGAAATCGCTCTCGGGTTCGGCGGCGGCCATGGCCTGGGCGAGGCGGCGGTCATCGAGATTCTCGCCATCCCCGATCTGATCGGCGGCGATCTCGGGCAATTCGACGAGCCGCGCGCTGGGCAGATCGAGCCCTTCGCGCGCCATGAAGCGCGCGCGGTTGTCGGCATAACGGCCAA
Source organism: Roseovarius sp. UBA6167 (assembly GCA_002428225.1). Classification (GTDB taxonomy): domain Bacteria; phylum Pseudomonadota; class Alphaproteobacteria; order Rhodobacterales; family Rhodobacteraceae; genus Roseovarius. Next base: position 2,316 of record DIUD01000020.1, read on the forward strand.
AGCTGCGCTGGCGCAGGTCGAGGTCGAGCGCGCTCACCCGGTGGCCGAGCCGCGCCAGCGCGGTTGCCAGGTGCATCGAAACGGTGGATTTCCCCGCGCCCCCCTTTTCGTTGCCGATCACGATGATATGCGCCATGTCTTGCCCTCCCCGAGCGGCGGGATGTCGCCGAACCTGTCGTCTCGCGCTGCAATAGGGAAGGGGGCGGGCCGCGGTCAAGCGGCTTTGCAAGGGGCGCCGCTTTCGCTGGCGCGCGCGGCGCGGCGGCGCTAGGGTCGCGCCCGTGACCGAAAGCGCGCTGACATATTCCCCCGATCAGGCCGAGGCCCATGACCGTATCGCCCAGGCGCTGCGGTCGGTTGGTGTCGATCTCGACGAGGGCACGCTTGCGCCGCCCTGCGACGAGAAGCGCGTGGTGATGGCGGTTCTGGGCAAGGCCGGATCAGGCAAGACGCTGCTTCTGGCCGCGCTCACCCGCGCGCTCGACGAGGCCGGGGTGGAGACGGTTTCGGGCGATTGGGAGGGGCGGCGGCGGCGCGAGCGGCGCACGCTGGCCATTCTTGCGCCGACCAACAAGGCGGCAAGCGTGCTGCGGATGCGCGGCGTGCCGGCAACCACCATCCACCGCATCCTCTATACCCCGGTCTATCATCCCGAATACGAAAAGATCGCCGAATGGCTGGCCGGCCAGGGCGAAAGGCCCGCGATCGAGGGGCTGACCGATCAGGCGCTGGCGCGGGCGGCGGCCTTTTATCAGGCACAGAAATCCATCCCCGGCGCGCTGGCGGCGGCGGGTTTGCGCGGCTCGGATTTCATCACCGGCTGGAAGCGGCGCGAAGAGCCGCTCGATATCGGCCTGGTCGATGAGGCAAGCATGCTCGACACCCGGCAATTCGAGGATCTGAAGGAGATTTTCCCGACCCTCATCCTGTTCGGCGATCCGGCGCAATTGCCGCCCGTGAAATCCACCGGCGGCATGGTCTTCGAGAGCCTGCCCGCGCCGGCGCGCCTGACGCTCAGCCGCATCCACCGGCAGGAGGCGGGCAATCCGATCCTCGATCTGGCCCATGCGCTGGCCGATCCGGCGCTCGATTTCCACGGCTTCGAGCGGATGGTTCAAGAGGCCGCCAGCCGCGATGCGCGCGTGCGCATGGCCGAGCGCGTAGAGGTGGACCTGATGGCGCGCTCGCCGGTGCTTGTCTGGCGCAATGCCACGCGCATCCGCCTCATTAATGCGTTTCGCGCGGTGCACGAGGCCCCCGAGACCGAATTGCTGCCCGGTGAGCCGCTCATCTGCGACGGTATCGAATTGCCCCTCCGGCACCGCAAGAAACGCCTCGATCTGGAGGCGCGCGGCCTCATCAAGGGGGCGCAGGTGGTCTATCTCGGCCCCGGCAAGCGGGCGGGCTTTTCGCGGCTGCATGTGATCGGGGCGGAGGATCCGCTGATTTCCGCCGCCTCGATCGTCAAGATCGAGAAGCCCGACGAGGCAGAGCCGTTCATTCCCTTCGCCGCCAATATGGGCGCGGTATTCCTGCACGGGGCGGCGGTGACGATCCACAAGGCCCAGGGCAGCCAGTGGCCCGATGTGCAGGTCTTTGCGCCCGACATCGATGCCGCATCGCGGATGGGCCGGTCCGAGGCGGGACAGCCCTTGTGGAAGCGGCTGGCCTATGTGGCGATCACCCGCGCCGAGGAACGGCTGCACTGGGTGGTGCGCAATCGGTTGTCAAAGCCGTCGGCGCCGCTCTCGGTCGCCGATCTGAAGGCCCCGCGCGCGCCGCTCAGGCTGGAGGCCGGGGAATGACGAGGGGGCGCGGGGGGGGGCGTCACCCCCGTTGCATCCGCACCGGAATCTCCCGCGCCAGCCGCAGCAGATGCGCCATGTAGGGCTTGTCCGCGTCATCATCGCGGATCGCCGCATAAAGCCGCCTGGTCAGGCCCTGCGCCGTCAGCGGCCGGGTGACGTAGTCCGAACTGGTCCGCACCTCGCGCACCACCCAATCGGGCAGCACCGCCACCCCGCGATTGGATGCCACCAGCAGCAGGATGACGGCCGTCAGCTCCACCTGCCTCATGCCGCGCGGCTCGATCCGGGCGGGCGTCAGCAATTCGGTGAACACGTCAAGCCGCGCGCGATCCACCGGATAGGTGATCAGCACCTCGTCGCGGAAATCCGCCGCCTCGACATAGGGTTTCGCGGCCAGCGGATGCTGGCTCGAGGCCACGAAAACCGGCTCGTAATCGAACAGCGGCCTGAAGCTGATGCCGGGCAGATCCTCGGGATCGGAGGAGACGACCAGATCCACCTCTTCCTTTTGCAGCGCGGGCAGCGCGTCGAAGGCAAGGCCGGGGCGGATATCCAGATCGACATCGGCCCAGGTCCTGCGAAACTGTTCGAGCACCGGAAAGAGCCACTCGAAACAGGCATGGCATTCGATGGCGATATGCATCCGCCCCGAACTGCCGCGCCGCAGCCCCTCGAATTCCTGCTCCAGCGCCTCGATCTCGGGCAGGATCTTCTCGGCCAGCCGGAGCAGGCGATGACCGGCGGCCGACAGGCGCAACGGCTTGGACCTGCGCACGAAAAGCTCCACCCCGGTCTGATCCTCCAGCCCCTTGATCTGATGGCTGAGCGCCGATTGGGTTATGTGCAGCATATCCGCCGCCCGCGCCAGCCCGCCCGCGCGATGGATGGCGCGGATCGTCCTGAGGTGGCGAAACTCGATATGCATTATTAGGTATCCTCAACCTCACCATGAATTATATGAAGTTGTCTCACAAGGCGCCACCTGCGACAAGGGGTGCACCCGGCCCTCTCCACAGGATCTCCGATCATGAAAACGCCGCGCGTTTCCTTCGAGTTTTTCCCGCCCAAATCGCTCGAGGCCTCGTTTCGCCTCTGGGACACGATCCACGCGCTTGCGCCGCTTGGCCCGCGCTTCGTCTCGGTCACCTATGGCGCGGGCGGCACCACGCGCGAGCTGACGCGCGAGGCCGTGAGCACGCTGCACAAGGCCACCGGCCTCAATGTGGCGGCGCATCTCACCTGCGTGAACGCAAGCCGCGCCGAGACGCTGGAGATCGCCGGGCAGTTCCACGACGCCGGCGTGCGCGAGATCGTGGCGCTCCGGGGCGATGCGCCCAGGGGCTCGGACGGGTTCATCCCCCATCCCGATGGCTTTGCCGATAGCTGCGAGCTGGTCGCGGCGCTCGCGGCAACGGGCAAGTTCCTCATCCGCGTCGGCGCATACCCCGAAAAACACCCCGAGGCAGCGGATACAAAGGCCGATATCGACTGGCTCAAGCGCAAGATCGACGCGGGCGCGTCCGAGGCGATCACGCAATTCTTCTTCGAGGCCGAGACCTTCTTTCGCTTCCGCGATGCCTGCGCCGCGGCGGGGATCGAGGCGCCGATCATCCCCGGCATCCTGCCGATCGAGAACTGGTCCGGCGCGCGCAAATTCGCCATCGCCTGCGGCACGAGCATCCCGCCCCGGATCGAGGACGCCTTCGCCGAGGCGATCCGCGACAACCGGCACGATCTGTTGGCCACGGCCGTTTGCACCGAACTGTGCAGCGCGTTGATCGAGGGCGGGGTGGAGGATCTGCATTTCTACACGCTCAACCGCCCCGAACTGACCCGCGACGTGTGCCACGCGCTTGGCGTGACGCCCGGCGCGGCGCTGTGCGAGGTGGCCTGAGCCTTGCCCGCGCGGGGCGCCCGGGTCATGCATCCCGGGTGAGGCCTGGTGCATTTTGCCCTGCCCCCTCTTTCAGGTGCGCCTCCTTCAGCTGGCCGGTCAGGCGCGGGCCGAACCAGCCGCGCCGCAGCGGGCCAGTCACGCTTTCGTGGATCCGCTCGGAGGGGTCGCGGCCCACCACGCGCGGGCGGCGCCTGAGCAACAGCTTGCTCCACCCCGTCCAGGTGCCGACCGAGGGCGCGGTCACATCCGTCGCAAAGCGCCCGTGCCAGCCCTCGGGCAGCGGCAGCTTGCAGCCCTCGATCCGCTCCAGCATCCACACCAGCGGGATATTCGCCAGCGGGCGCGCCGCGTGAAAGCCACACAGCTGCCCGCCCACATCCGAGTGACAGCCGCGAAACCAGACCTGCTCCACATGCCCGTCGAAACCGGGCGGGCATTCCCATAGCACCGGCGTATAGGCGCGCCGCGTCTCGTCGAGCGCCAGCGCGTGAAAGCCGTGCCGCGTCGTGTGGCCGAGGTGGTGATTGTGAAACCCGTGCCGGTCGGCGCGAAACCGCGACAGAATGGGGATGCGCAAGCCCAGCGCCTTGACCGTATCCCACACGCCGATCATTTCCACATGGGCGTCGTTGTGACAGAATTCGCGGGAAAAGGCGCGTGCCGCCGCGCCGTCAGGGTGGCATTGATAGTGACGCCAGGCCACCTCCACGTTGCGTTCGGTCGCCACCTCGGACCGCAGAAGGCCGATCCGGTCGATCACCCCCGCCAGCGAGCGCACCGCATAGGCCCCGCGCGAATATCCCAGAAGGAAGATCCGGTCGCCAGGGCGGTAACGGCTCGACAGATAGCCATAGGCGCGCCGGATCTGCCGGTTGATGCCGCGCCCGAGCACGATATCGCTGGTGGCGCGCCAGTCGCGCCACTGAATCCCCGCCTCGTAGAAGAGCGACAGATCGGTGCCCGCAACCTCGCGCAACAACTTGTAGGTCAGCCCGGCATTGGTCTCATATCCCGTGGCGAGCGTGGACATGGTGCCATCGAGGATCAGCACATGATCGACCGGCCCCCGCCGGTGGCCAAAGACCGTGTGCTCGCCGGTCGGGCCGGGGCGCAGCCAGTCATGGAGTGCCTTTGTCCAGTTGCGCCAGGGCATGACTTGCCTTTTCGATCAGACGCGCCGTTTGCGTCCGCTTGATATAAGATATAAGCAGGGATTCGCATAAAAATCCTGACATTTCGTGAAAATTCCCGTGAGGCCCGTGGCGCGGTCGCGCAACGGCCGCCACAGTGTGCCAGCCCCGGCCCCTTGATCCCGCGAGCGCATGGCAAATCCGCCTCCTGGCTCTGTCCGCCGCTATCCGCCCTTGCCAAGCCCGCGCCACCGGGCCAATTTGCGGCCATGTTCGAGACCATCCCCCTTGTGCCCCCGATCCTCGGCCCTGGCGATCTTCGGCCGGTCCTGCGGGGGGCGCTCAGGCTCCTGCACGCGGCCACCGCCCCGGTCTCTTCCGCCATCGGAGTTTTCCGCACATGACCGAGCTTGTGGCCTATACCGACGGGGCGTGTTCGGGCAATCCCGGCCCCGGCGGCTGGGGGGCGCTGATGCAGGCGCGCGACGGCGACACCGTGGTCAAGACGCGCGACCTCAAGGGCGGCGAGGCCCTGACCACCAACAACCGGATGGAGCTCATGGCCGCGATCATGGCGCTGGAAACCCTCGCGCGCCCCTCGGCCATCACTATCGTCACCGACAGCGCCTATGTGAAGAACGGGATCACGGCCTGGCTTCACGGCTGGAAAAGGAACGGCTGGAGGACCGCCGCGAAAAAGCCCGTCAAGAACGCCGATCTCTGGCAGCGGCTCGACGCGGCGCAGGCCCGCCACAAGGTGACATGGCAATGGATCAAGGGCCATGCCGGCCACCCCGAGAACGAGCGCGCCGACGGGCTGGCCCGCGAAGGCATGGCCCCCTACAAGCCCGGCAGGGCAGGGCCATGACTCTGCTTGCGCTTCTCGATCACGCCTCGGTCGCGATCTTCGCGCTGACCGGCGCGCTTGTCGCTTCGCGCCGCCAACTCGACATCGTGGGCTTTGCCTTTCTCGCCTGCCTTACGGCCGTGGGCGGCGGCACGCTGCGCGATGTGCTGCTCGATCGCAACCCGGTGTTCTGGCTGGCCAATCCCGCCTATATCCTGATTGCCTGCGTGGCCGCGCTGCTGGTCTTCTTCACCGCCCATCTGGTCGAGAGCCGCTATCGCTGGCTGCTCTGGCTCGACAGTTTCGCGCTCGCGGTGGCCGTGCCTGCCGGTGTCACCGCGGCCATGGCCACGGGCCAGGCCGCGGTGATCGTGGTGCTCATGGGCATGGTGACGGGCTGCATGGGCGGGCTGATGCGCGACATGGTGGTGGGCGAGGTGCCGCTGGTGCTCAAGGAGGGCGAGCTTTACGTTACCGCCGCCTTTGCCGGCGCGACCGGCGCGGTCATCGCCGCGCAAGTCACCGACGCGCCGCTCGTGATCCTGTGCAGTTGCGCGGGTCTTACATGGGCATTGCGCGCGGGTTCGCTCGCCTTCGGCTGGCGGCTGCCGGTCTATCGCGGCCGCCCGCCGCGCGCCTGAGCTAGCGCCGTTCGCCGACCAGTTTCCAAAGATAAACCAGCAGCATCGCTCCCAGGACTGCGCCGATCAGCCCGCCCAGAAGCCCGGTGATCATCAGCACCATGCGGATCACCACCGCGCCGATCAGCGTCCCGGCAATGCCGATGAGAACGGTCGGCACCACCCCCATCTCAACCCGCATCAGCCGCGTGGCGAGAAACCCCGCCGCAATGCCTACGATGAGCAGCCCGATGACCCCCATGGCCCTTACCTTCGCCTGCGCCAATGGGTCGGCACGATGATCAGCGCGCCGATCGACGAGAGGATCGCATCCAACCCCGGCGTGCCGAAGCGGATGCCGAACATGATCCGGATGAAATAGAACAGGAACGCCCCGCCCACGCAGATGATGATCGAGGGCAGATAGCCGTTGCGTGTGAACCCGCTCCTTTCGCTGGCATAGCCGACGAGACCAGCGATCACCACCGTTCCGAAAAGTTGCAGGAACATCGCCTCACCCCAGCCGCGTGCCCGGCGCAAGCGTCATGCCGCGCAGGAAGTCCGGCGCATCCTGCGCCGCGCGCCCGGCGCGTTGCAAGCGCAAAAGCCGCACCGCGCCGCTGCCACAGGCCACGGTGGGGGCCGCGTCGAGCACTTCGCCCGGCGCGCCCTGCCCCTGGCCGAGCCGCGAGGCCAGCACCTTGACACGCACGCCCGCCGCCTCGAACCACGCCCCCGGAAAGGGCGAGAGCGCGCGGATCTGCCGGTCCACCTCTTCGGCGGGGCGCGCCCAGTCGATGCGCGCCTCGGCCTTGTCGATCTTGGCGGCATGGGTGATGCCCGCCTGCGCCTGCGGCTCGGGCACCAGGCAGGGCAGCCGCGCCAGCGCCTCGACAATGAGCCGCGCGCCCAGGCCAGACAGCCGGTCATGCAATCCGCCCGCAGTCTCGTCCGGGCCGATCGCCACCGCCTCGCGCAGCAGAACCGGCCCGGTATCGAGCCCTGCCTCCATCGCCATGATGCACACGCCGGTTTCCGTATCCCCCGCCATGATCGCGCGCTGGATCGGCGCCGCCCCGCGCCAGCGCGGCAAAAGCGAGGCATGGATGTTGAGACTGCCCAGCCGCGGCGCATCGAGCACCGGCTGCGGCAGGATCAGCCCATAGGCCACCACCACCGCCACATCCGCCTTGAACGCGGCGAACGCCGCCTGCTCGTCTGCCGCTTTCAGGCTCGCCGGATGGCGCACCGCCAGCCCCAGCGCCTCGGCGCGCGCCTGAACCGGGCCGGGGCGGCTCTTCCTGCCGCGCCCCGCGGGCCGCGGCGGCTGGCAGTAAACCGCCACCACCTCGTGCCCCGCCGCCACCAGCGCATCGAGCGCCGGCACCGAAAATTCCGGCGTTCCCATGAAGATCACGCGCATCGCAGCCCCTTCATCTTGCCATAAATATCCACCGATCACCCGCCGCCACGCGCGGCACGCCCGGCAGCCCTTACGCGCGCGCCAACTCGCGCTTGAGCTTGACCATGCGCCGGGTAATCAGCTGACGCCGCATCGCGCCGAGATAGTCGATGAAGAGCTTGCCGTTGAGGTGGTCGATCTCGTGCTGCACGCAGGTCGCCCACAGCCCGCCAAAGCCTTCGCGATGCTCTTTCCCGTCGATCCCGGTCCAGCGCAGCTCGACCTCGGCGGGGCGCGTCACCTCGCCATATTGCTCGGGGATCGACAGGCACCCCTCCTCATGGGTGTTCATCTCGTCCGAAGATGCCAGCACCTCGGGGTTGACCATCACCAGCGGGCGCGGCGCCTCTCCCTCGCCCTTGACGCAATCGAGCACGATCAGCCGCGAGAGCACGCCGACCTGCGGCGCGGCCAGGCCGACGCCCGGCGCGTCATACATGGTCTCCAGCATGTCCCTCGCAAGCGCGCGCAGATCCTCGGTGATCTCGGTCACCGGCGCGCAGACCTTCTTGAGGCGCGGATCGGGGTGGATGAGGATGGGCCGTTTCATGGCGATGATCTAGGTGATCGGCGCGCGATCTGCAACATTCTTGCAGCCGACGCTAATTCGTCTAGCCTGCGCGCAAGGACGAGCAGGAGACCCTCATGGATTTCGACGAGATCATCGACCGGCGCGGCACCCATTCGATGAAATGGGACATGATGGAGGCCAGATACGGCATTTCGCCCGAGGATGGCATCCCGATGTGGGTGGCTGACATGGATTTCCGCGCGCCCGCCTGCGTCACCGAGGCGCTGCGCGCGATGACCGAACACGGCATCTATGGCTATTACGGCAACGATGCGGGCTATCGCGCCGCCATAGGGTGGTGGATGGCCGAGCGCCACGGCTGGCAGGTGGACCCTGACTGGATTTTCAGCACCCATGGCCTTGTCAACGGCACCGGGCTTTGCGTCGATGCCTTCACCGCGCCGGGGGAAGCGGTGGTGATCTTCACCCCCGTCTATCACGCCTTCGCCCGCGTGATTCGCGCGGCGGGGCGCGAGGTGCGCGAATGCCCGCTCGTGAACAACGCCGGCCGCTACGAGATGGATTTTGGCGCCTATGACGGGTTGATGACCGGCTCCGAGCGCATGGTGATCCTGTGTTCGCCGCACAATCCCGGCGGGCGCGTCTGGACGAAGGCAGAGCTTGAGGGCGTGGCTGAATTTGCCCGCCGCCACGATCTGATCCTTGTCTCGGACGAGATCCACCACGACCTGCTGATGCCAGGCCAGCGCCATGTCCCGATGGCCCATATCGACGGAATCGCGGACCGGCTGGTGATGATGACGGCCACCACCAAGACCTTCAACATCGCCGGCGCGCATCTGGGCAATGTCATCATCCCCGACGAGGGGCTGCGCGCGCGCTTTGCGGCGCGGATGGCGGCGATGGGCATGTCGCCCAACTCCTTCGGTCTCGCCATGGCAGAGGCCGCCTATTCCCCCGAAGGGGCGGAATGGGTCGATGCGCTCTGCGCCTATCTCCACGGCAACCGCACACTTTTCGACGCGGGCGTGAACGCGATTCCGGGGGTCACGTCGATGCCGCTCGAGGCGACCTATCTTGCCTGGGTGGATTTCACGGGCACCGGGATGGATGCCGCCGAGTTCACCCGCAGGGTGGAACGCGAGGCGCGCATCTGCGTCAATCACGGAGCCACCTTCGGCACCGGCGGCGAGAGCTTCCTGCGGTTCAATCTTGCCACGCCGCGCGCGCGGGTGGCCGAGGCGGTGGCGCGACTTCAGGCGGCGTTCGCGGATTTGCAGTAACGCCGCGCGCGGCTGCCCCCGGCCTGCATCGCCGTGCCGGATCGGCCTCAGCCCGCCAGCAGCGCCTCGGCCGCGGCGCGCGCCTCGGGCGTGATTCGCTCGCCCGAGAGCATCCGCGCGATCTCGTCCACGCGCCCGGGTCCGGTGAGCGCGCGCACGGTCGAAAGGGTGACATCCCCCTCCACCCGTTTTTCAACCCGCAAGTGATGCGCCCCGCGCGCCGCGACCTGTGGCGCGTGCGTGACCACCAGCACCTGACCGCCCGAGGCCAGCCGCGCGAGCCTGCGCCCCACCGCATCCGCCGTCGCCCCGCCCACGCCGCGGTCGATCTCGTCGAAGATCATGGTGCGGCCCGTGTCCGGCCCGGCAAGGCAGAGCTTGAGCGCCAGCAGGAAGCGGCTCAACTCGCCGCCCGAGGCGATTCGGCTGATCGGCCCGGACGGCGCGCCGGGATTGGTGGCGACGGCGAAGCTCACCATGTCGCGCCCCTGCGGCCCCGGCTCGGTCTCGGTGATCTCGGTGGTAAAGATCGCGCGTTCCATCTTGAGCGGCGCAAGCTCTGCCATCACCGCCCGGTCGAGCCGCGCCGCCGCCTCGCGGCGTGCGCCACTCAGCGCCGCCGCCGCCTCGTCATACTGCGCCGCCGCCGCGTCGCGCGCCGCGCGCAGCGCCGCCAGATCGCCCTCGCCCGCATCGAGCGCGGCGAGCCGCGCGCGCAAGCTCTCGGCAAATTCGGCCAGATCGTCGGGCAGGACGCCATGTTTGCGCGCCAGCCCGCGAATCGCAAAGAGCCGCTCTTCGCAGCGTTCCAGATCGAGCGGATCGAAGTCGAGCGCCTCGAGTGCGCGCGCCGTCTCGCGGCCCGCCTCGTCAAGTTCTACCAATGCGCGCGCCAGCGCCGCCAGCGCCGCGTCAAGCTGCCCCTCGGCCTTGTCCGCCGCGCCGTCAAGCCAGCGCAGCGCCGTGCTTGCCGCGCCCTCGGCCCCCTCGGGGCCAAGCGCCTGCGCGGCGCGCGCGATCTCCTCGCGGATGCGCTCGGCCCCCTGCATCAGGCGGCGGCGCGTGTCGAGCTCGGCCTCCTCGCCGGGCCGCGGGTCGAGCGCGTCGAGCTCGTCCGTCGCGTGGCGCAGGAAATCCTCCTCGACACGGATCTCGGCCAGCCCGGCCTCGGCCCCGTCAAGCGCCTTTTGCGCCGCCGCGCGCGCGCGCCATGCCTCGCGCACGCTCGTGCGCATCGCTTCCAGCCCGCCGAAGGCATCGAGCATGTCACGATGCCCGCGAATGTCGAGCAGGCCCCGGTCGTCATGCTGGCCGTGCAGTTCCACCAGCGTCGCCGATAACCGGCGCAGCACCTCGCCCGAGACCCGGCGATCGTTGAGCCAGGCGGTCTTGCGCCCGTCCGCGCCGTTCACCCGGCGCAGGATCAGGTCTTCGCCGGCTTCCAGCCCCGCCTCGGCCAGTATGCGCCGCGCCGGATGATCGGGGGAAAGATCGAACTCTGCCACCACCTCGCCGCGGTCGGCGCCTTCCCGCACCAGGTCGGCGCGCCCGCGCCAGCCCAGCACGAAGCCCAGGCAATCGAGCAGGATCGACTTGCCCGCCCCGGTCTCGCCGGTGAGCACGTTCAGACCCGGCCGAAAGTCAAGCTCGAGCCGGTCGATGATGAGCATGTCGCGGATATCGAGCGCGCGCAGCATCCGGTCAATCCATGGGGCAGGGGGGTGGCCCGCCCGTCCTCAGAGCCACTGTCCCTGGACGGTCTGGCGATAGATCTCGCGCAGCCAGCTGTCGCCCGCGGCCTCGAGCGTATGACCCTGCCCGGTCAGCAGCTTGTAGCTGTCCTCATACCAGTCGGTGCCGCGGTAATTGTGGCCAAGGATCGCGCCTGCCGTGCGCGCCTCGTTTACCAGCCCGAGCGAGAGATACGATTCTACCAGCCGGTGCAGCGCCTCGGGTGTCTGGGTGGTGGTCTGGAAATCCTCGACCACCACGCGGAATCGGTTGACGGCGGCGGCGTAATTGTCGCGCTTGAGGTAATACCGCCCGACCTCCATCTCCTTGGAGGCCAGGTGATCGAAGGCCAGATCGAACTTGAGCCTCGCCGGGTTGACATATTCGCTGTCGGGGTAACGCTCGATCACCTCGCGCAGCGATTGCAGCGCCTGAAAGGTCAGCCCCTGATCGCGGCCGACCTCGTCGATCTGGTCATAATAGCTCAGCGCCAGAAGATATTGCGCATAGGCCGCGTCCTCATCGGCGGGGAAGAAATCCAGGTAGCGTTGCGCGGCGGCGCGGCTTTGTTCATATTCCTTGTCCTGATGATGGGCAAAGGCCTGCATGATGATCGCGCGCTTGGCATAGGCGGAATAGGGATAGAGCCGTTCGATCTCGGCAAAGCTTTGTGCCGCGAGTTTCGGCTTGCGTCGGTTGAGGTCGTATTCGCCGCGTTCAAAGATCTGCTGGGCGGTGAACTGCTCGTAGTCGATATTGCCGCGCTCGACGCTCTGGCCGCCATCGCAGCCGGCCAGCATCAGCACGAAAAAGGCCGCTCCCGCGATCCGCCCCGGACCCTTGCCGATTGTCATGCGCATTCTTCCCGTCGTGATTGAAATGAGCGGAAGGCCCCGCCGTTGCCACGCTCTAGCACATATGTTCGCGCTGCAAAACGTCTTTGGCAAGGGCCGTCATCGCCATGCCCCGGCGCTGTGCCGTGCGCGACGGGCCGCTCGGGTCGAACGCAAAGGGCCGCCCCGGCGGCGGGCGGCCCTGCGCATGGTGTCGCCTGTCTCAGTTCGCCTGACGCCGCAGGAAGGCCGGAATTTCGATCTGGTCTTCCTCTTCTTCCCGCGCGCGGGGGGCGGCCTGGGGCGTCTGCGCGGTCTGGACGGTGGGCTGCTGGCGCACCGTGCGCGCCGGTTCGGGCGCGGAATGGCCGGTCATGCGGTTGATGAGCGAATTGATGCCGAAGCGCGGGCGCTCTTCGGGTGCGAATTCCGGGGCGGCCACCGGGCGGCGCTGCTGCGGTTGCTGCCGGGTCTTGCCAACAGCGGCGTGAAGGCGGCGCATCGCCTCGTCCGTGGGGGTTCCGGGGGCGCGCGGACGCGGCGCGAGATAGCCGTCGAGATCGTCCTCCATATCGGTCTCCATCGGCTCCGGCGGCAGATGATCTTCGGCGCGGGGCTGATAGGCGGGCGGCGGCAGGCCGTCCTCGTCCTCGGCATGGGCGGCCAGCGGCGCCTCCTCGACCTGATCGAACAGCGACGGCTCGGTCTGCGGGGCAGGCGCGGTCTGTGCCACGGCGGCAGGCTGGTTGTGGACCGCCTCTTCAACCGCCTCGGGCTGCTTGAGCGGCTGCGCGAGCGAGCGGCGCGGCGCAGGCACGTCGCCCGCATTCTCGCGCACGTCGATGCCGGTGGCGACCACGCTCACGCGCATCCGGCCTTCCATGGCGGTATCGAGCGTCGATCCGACGATGATGTTGGCATCGGGATCGACCTCCTCGCGGATGCGGTTGGCGGCCTCGTCCAGTTCGAACAGCGTCAGGTCATGCCCGCCGGTGATGTTGATGAGCACGCCGCGCGCGCCGCGCAGGCTGATTTCGTCAAGAAGCGGGTTGGCGATGGCCTTTTCGGCGGCCTGCACGGCGCGATCTTCGCCATCGGATTCGCCGGTGCCCATCATCGCCTTGCCCATCTCGTCCATCACCGCGCGCACATCGGCGAAATCGAGATTGATGAGGCCGGGGCGCACCATCAGGTCGGTGACACCCTTCACGCCCTGGTAGAGCACGTCGTCGGCCATCGAGAACGCCTCGGTGAAGGTGGTCTTTTCATTGGCCAGACGAAACAGGTTCTGGTTGGGGATGATGATGAGGGTATCGACCATCTTCTGAAGGGCCTCGACGCCCTCCTCGGCCTGACGCATCCGCTTGGCGCCCTCGAACTGGAACGGCTTGGTGACAACGCCCACGGTCAGCACGCCCAGCTCGCGCGCCGCCTGTGCGATGATCGGCGCCGCACCCGTGCCGGTGCCGCCGCCCATCCCGGCGGTGATGAAGCACATATGCGCGCCCGCGAGGTGATCGACGATCTGTTCGATGCTCTCCTCGGCGGCGGCGGCGCCGATGCTGGCCTTGGCGCCCGCGCCGAGGCCCTCGGTCACCTTGACGCCCAACTGGATGCGGCTTTCCGCCTGGCTTTGACACAGCGCCTGTGCGTCGGTATTGGCGACCACGAAATCCACGCCGTCGAGGCGCTTTTCGATCATGTTGTTGACCGCGTTGCCGCCCGCCCCGCCGACACCGAATACGGTGATCCGCGGCTTCAATTCGTCATGTCCGGGCATTGAAAGATTGAGTGCCATTGCTCTGTCCGCCTGTACTGGGGCCGCGCTCACGGGCCGGTTTCCGCCTGATTGGGTCCATTCTTACCGATGGTTGTGCCAATCGTCACCAAAAAAACACGTTTCGACTACCAGATATGGCAAGTTTCTTACCACTTTTCGCGGGATTTCGCCGAAATCCCTACATCTAGCGATCACCAGTTATCCCGAAACCATTTGACCGCGCGCCTGAGTGAGCGCGCCGGGTAGCGATCCACGGGAATTTCGAAATCCCACCATTCATCCTGCGGGTTGGCTGCAAACAGGCACATGCCGACCGCGCTGGCAAAGGCCGGGCCGGTCGCCGCCTGCGGCAGCCCGTGCACCCGCAAGGGCCGCCCGAGCCGCACCCGGTGGCCCAGGATACGGCTTGCCAGCCCGTCAAGGCCAGGTATCTGGCTGCCCCCACCCGTCAGCACGATCTGCTGGCTCGGCAGATGATCGAACCCCGCCGCATCGAGCCGCGCGCGCACCTCTTCGAGGATTTCCTCGACGCGCGGGCGGATGATGCCGATCAGTTCGGCGCGGCTGACCCGGCGCCGGTCGCGCTCGAAATCGCCGGTATCGCCGCCGATCTCGATCATTTCGCGGTCGTCCATGCCGGTAGCGACAAGGCCGCCGTAGAAGGTCTTGATCCGCTCGGCGGTGGCCTGCGGCACCTGAAGCCCCATGGAGATGTCGCCGGTCACCTGGTCGCCCCCCATGCGCACCGAGTCGGCGTAGATCATGTGTTTCCTGATGAAGATCGACACCCCCGCCGTGCCGCCGCCCAGATCGATGCAGGCCGCGCCCAGCTCCTGCTCGTCCTCGACCAGCGCGGCGATGCCCGAGACATAGGCCGAACTGGCCACGCCCGCCAATTCCAGATCGCAGCGCTTGACGCAATGCGCGAGGTTCTGGATCGCCACCGCATCGACGGTGAGCATATGCATGTCCGTCGTGAGGGTATCGCCGATCTGCCCGCGCGGGTCGATCAGGCCAGAGCGGTGATCGAGTGCGAAATTGACCGGCTGCGCGTGCAGCACCTCGCGCCCGTCGCCGATATCGGGCACCTCGCAGGCGCTCAGCACGCGGCTGATGTCCTGCTCGCTGACCGTGTGGTCGGCGACCGCGACCTCGCCTGCCAGCCCGTAGCTGCGCGGCCCCGCGCCCGAGAAACAGGCGATGACGTGATCCACCCGGATGCCGGCCATCTTCTGCGCCGCCTGAAGCGCCGTGCGAATCGCGCGCTCGGTCTCGGCCATGGCCTCGATCTCGCCATAGCGCACCCCGCGCGAGCGCGTCGTCGCCGCGCCGATCACCCGGAATCCGGCCTGACCGGCCATGCGCCCGACCTCCTCGGCCTCGGCAAAGCGACCCGTGCCGTCAAAGCGCAGCACGAGGCAGGATATCTTGGAGGTGCCCACGTCGAGCACGGCCACCACGCCGCGCTGGATCGCCGCCTTGCGCATCGCGCGCATCGTCCTTTGGGATTCGTAAAGCTCGATCATCTGCCCTTTGCCCCTGAACTATTGCCTGCCGCGCCGCTGGCGCTGGTGATACGCCACCATTCTTCGGTGGCCGCCTCGCTCAGCCGCACCGTGGGGCGCGCGCCAAGCCGCATGTCGATTGCCACGAGATCGCGCCCCAGAATGTCGCTGGACCTGTCGAGCACGATCACCCGCTCAAGCGCGCGCACCGGCTCGGTCTCGGGCAGAAGCACCCGCTTGCCATCGGCCAGAACCAGATCCCAGCGCCGCTCGCCCATCCGCACAAGGCCGCGCACCGGTGCCCCCAGCGCGCGGGCGGCGGCGAGAATGTCGAGCGCCTGCGCCACCGCGCGATCCGCTCCCGCGCCGGTCAGCACCGGCAGGTCGGGCCGCTCGGCGCGCTCGGCGATGCTGGCAATCGCCGCGCCGGTGATGTCGAGCACGTCGATCTCCTCGCGCGTCCGCCACAGCGCCACCGGCACCCGCTCGGTGATCTCGACCGCAAGGACACCGCCCTGCCGGATTCGCACATTGGCGCGCGCGACGGCGGGCAGGTCCTCGACCATGGCGCGGATCGCGGGCAGGTCCAGATCAAAGGAACTGGCTGGCAGTTCGTAGGGAAATATCTCACGGATATCCTCCTGCACATGCGCGCTCGCCCCCTCCAGCGCCATGAGGTGCACCATGAATTCGGGGCGCGTCTCGATCTGGCGGCGGATCCCGGTGAATTTCTCGCCCAGGGCCTCGCGCCGCCCGGCATCGGCGAGATAGCCCCCCGCCAGCCCGGCGATCACCAGCACCGGCACCCCCAGCCGGAACAGCCGCCGATAGACCGGCGTCAGGCGCATCCGCTCCAGCCGGTAGCGCAGCCGCGAGGGCGCGGGATCGGTGCGCGGGCTCACCTGTCGCATGAGGCGTCCTCCACCATCCAGCGCACCAGTTCGGGGAACGAGACCCCCACCGCCTGCGCCTGTTCGGGCACCAGCGAGGTGGGCGTCATGCCGGGCTGCGTGTTGGTCTCGAGCAGGATCAGCCCGTCAAGCCCGCGCGCCTCGTCCCAGCGGAAATCGGTCCGGCTCACCCCGCGACAGCCAAGCGCGATATGCGCGCGCAGGGCATATTCGAGACAGGCCGCGAAGATCTCGGGCGGCAGATCGGCGGGGATGACATGGCGCGAGGCGCCGGGCGTGTATTTCGCATCGTAGTCATACCAGCCGTCGGTGAGAATGTCGGTCACGGTCAGCGCCCGGTCGCCCATCACCGTGGTGGTCAGCTCCCGCCCCGGCGCGAAGGTCTCGACCATCACCACCTCGGGCATCGCATCCGAAAGCTGCGGCGGCGCCTCGGTCGCCTCGTGCACCAGATAGACGCCGACCGAGGAGCCCTCGTTATTGGGCTTGACCACATAGGGCGGGGGCATGACATGGCGCGAGCGCACCTCGTCGCGGGGCGCGAGCACGCTGTCCACCACCGGCAGACCGGCGGTGCGATAGGCGGCCTTGGCGCGCTCCTTGTCCATCGCCAGGGCCGAGGACAGCACCCCCGAATGGGTATAGGGCAGGCGCAGCCATTCCAGCAGGCCCTGAACACAGCCATCCTCGCCCCAGCGACCGTGGAGCGCGTTGAACACCACATCGGGGGAAATCTCTTGCAGGCGCGCGCACAGGTCGGCCCCGGCGTCCACCTCGGCCACCTGATAGCCCGCCTCCCGCAACGCCGCGATGCATCCGCGTCCCGTGGACAGCGACACCTCGCGTTCAGCCGAGGGACCGCCCATTATCACCGCAACCAACGGGGAAGTTCTGCCCGAACGACCCAAACCCTTGCCTCGATATCCCGGGCCTGATTGCGGCCCGTGTTGTCTTGTTTCTGCTCGATCGCGGCTGTTCTTGCGCGTATTATCGCGCGCCGCCATCCGGGGCCGGTTCGCCGACCCTCATGATTTCCCACTCTAACGCTATTCCGCTGTTTTGGAAAACCCTTTTTCGCACCTCTTCGCCGAGGCCCTCGAGATCGGCGGCAGAGGCCCCGCCGGTGTTGATAAGGAAATTGGGGTGTTTCGCGCTCATCTGCGCGCCCCCCAGCCGCGCGCCGCGCATCCCCGCCGCGTCGATCACCTTCCACGCCTTGAGGTCATGCACATCGTCGGCGCGGCCCGTGCTGCTGAAACCCGCCGGGTTGCGAAAGGTCGAGCCGGCGCTGCGCTCGCGGGTGGGTTGCGTCGCGTCGCGGCGGGCGACCTGCTCTGTCATCTTCGCGGCCAGCGCCTCGGGCCGGTCCGTCCCGGCCTCGAATGTCGCCTCGATCAGCACCCAGTCCTCGGGCAGGCGGCTCTGGCGATAGCCAAAGTGCAGATCGCCGGGGCCGAGCGTCACAACCTTGCCCGCGCGCGTCACCGCGCGCGCCTGCACGAGGTGATCGGCCACGTAGGCGCCGTAGCAGCCCGCGTTCATCCGCACCGCGCCGCCGATGCTGCCGGGAATGGTGCGCAGAAAGGTCAGGTCAATGCCCGCCTCTGCTGCGCGCCGCGCCACATGCGCGTCGAGCGCCGCCGCCCCGGCGATGACGCGCCCCCCCTCCACCCGGATCGCGTTGAAGCCGCGCCCGAGCCGGATCACCACACCGCGAATGCCGCCATCGCGCACGATGAGGTTGGATCCGACACCCATCGCAAACACCGGGGTCGCGGGATCGAGCGCGGCAAGGAAGGCGCACAGATCCTCGGGATCGGCGGGCTGGAACAGCCATTCCGCCGGTCCGCCGACGCGCAGCCACGTCAGATCGGCCAGGGAACGGTCCGGCGTCAGCGCGCCACGGGTCCGGGGCATCGTCGTCATGCCCCGGCTTTTGCCCGCGCGCGCGTCAAAGAGCAAGCCGCCTCAGTTGCGCGGCGGCACCATCTTGCCGGGATTCATGATGTTGTCGGGATCGAGCGCGGCCTTGATCGTCCCCATCATCGCCCAGCCCGGCCCGTGCTCGCGCGCCATGTAACCCAGCTTGCCCACGCCGATGCCGTGCTCGCCGGTGGCCGTGCCGCCCATGGCAAGCGAGCGTTCGACCATGCGCTCGGCGGCGGCCTTGGCGCGGGACAGCTCCTCGGCGTCGCCGTCACGCACCAGCAGCGAGGCATGGAAATTGCCGTCGCCGACATGGCCCAGGATCGGCCCGTGCACACCCGATTGCGCCAGATCGGCGCGGGTTTCCTCGATCGCCTCGGCCAGCCGCGAGATCGGCACGCAAATGTCGGTGACGATCGCGCGCGCGCCCGGACGGCTGGCAAGCACCGCGTAATAGGCATTGTGGCGCATCGTCCACAGCGCGCGGCGCGCCTCGGGCCTGGTCGCCCAGTCGAAGCCGGAGCCGTGGTGATCGGCGGCAATCGCGCCAAAGGCCTCGGCCTGCTCGGCAACGCCGGCGGCGCTGCCGTGAAATTCGAGCAGCAGATGGGGCTTTTCGGGCAGGTTCATCTTGGCATAGGCGTTGACCGCGCGCACACTGTCCTCGTCCAGAAGCTCGATCCGCGCCATCGGAATCCCGCACTGGATCGTGTCGATCACGGTCTGCACCGCGCCCGCCACGCTCTCGAACGCGCAGACCGCCGCCGAGATCGCCTCGGGCTGGCCGTGCAGGCGCAGCGTCAACTCGGTGATGAGGCCAAGCGTGCCCTCGGAGCCCACGAAAAGTGCCGTCAGGTCATAGCCCGCCGCGGATTTGCGCGCCGCCGTGCCGGTGCGGATCACCTCGCCCCTTGCCGTCACCACCTCCAGCCCCAGCACGTTGTCGCGCATCGTGCCGTAGCGCACGGCGGTGGTGCCGCTTGCGCGCGTCGAGGCCATGCCGCCAAGCGAGGCATTGGCGCCGGGATCGACCGGAAACATCAGCCCGGTCGCGCGCAATGCCTCGTTGAGCGCCTCGCGGGTGACACCGGGTTGCACACGCGCCACCATATCGGCCTGCGCCACCTCCAGCACCCGGTTCATGCGGCTGAAATCCACCACCACCCCGCCCGAGAACGCCTGCGCCTGGCCTTCCAGAGAGGTGCCCGTGCCCCAGCCCACCACCGGCACGCGATGGCGCGCGCAGGCGGCGACGATGCGCGCCACCTCCTCGGTGCTCTCGGGCCAGGCCACGGCGTCGGGCGGGCTGAGCGGGAAATACGATTCGCTCGCGCCGTGCAGGTCCAGATCGGACTTGGAGCGGCTGAGCCGTTGGCCTAGGAAGGAAGAAAGGTCGGCAAGAGCGGTCTGCATGTCCATGGGCTAACTTTCGG
The DNA here is from genome assembly GCA_002428225.1 of Roseovarius sp. UBA6167. GTDB lineage: Bacteria > Pseudomonadota > Alphaproteobacteria > Rhodobacterales > Rhodobacteraceae > Roseovarius. Next base: position 22,014 of record DIUD01000020.1, read on the forward strand.
TCGTGTTTGCCGAATTACCCTAGGCGAAAACGGCGCGATGCGAAAGCGGGGGCGAGAGGGTTCATTCGGATGATGGCGTGACGCAGCCAGGCGACAGATCGTTTATCGCACGCCAGCGCCGGGCGGGGGCGATCCGCCTGCGCGAGGGCTGGCGGATGATGCGCAAGCGCGGCCCGAGCCAGTTCCAGTTCTGGGTGATCGCGCTGCTTGTCGGCATCGCGTCGGGGCTTGCGGCGGTCGCCTTCCGCAAGGGGATCGAGGCGCTGGAGGGCCTGCTTTACCAGACCGACGATGTCGCGCGGCTGCATTCGCTGGCCGAACAGTTGGCGTGGTACTGGGTGCTGCTGGTGCCGGTGGCGGGGGGCCTGTTGGTGGGGTTGATCCTGCACCGGTTCACCGATGACGGGCGGGTGCGCGCGGTCGCCGATGTGATCGAGGGCGCGGCGCTGACCGAAGGGCGGGTGGAGCGGCGCGAGGGGCTGGCCTCGGCCGCCGCGTCGCTGATCACGCTCGGCGCGGGCGGCTCCTCGGGGCGCGAGGGGCCGGTGGTGCATCTCGCGGGGGTGATTTCCTCCTGGGTGAGCGAGCGCATCCAGGCCGACGGCATCACCGGGCGCGACCTGCTGGGCTGTGCGGTCGCCGCCGCCGTCTCGGCCTCGTTCAACGCGCCGATCGCCGGCGCGCTCTTTGCGCTCGAGGTGGTGTTGCGGCATTTCGCGGTCCACGCCTTCTCTCCCATCGTGATCGCCTCGGTCGCGGGCACGGTCATCAACCGGCTCTTCTTCGGCGACATGACCGAATTTACCATGCCGGGAACGAGCGTGCTGGAATTCTATGTCGAACTGCCCGCCTTTCTGATCCTCGGGCTGGTCTGCGGGCTGGTGGCGGCGCTGATGATGATGGCGATCTTCGTGGCCGAGGACGCGGCGGGGCATCTGCAACTGCGGCTGCGTGTGCCGCGCTGGCTGCGGCCTGCGGGCGCGGGGCTGCTGCTCGGGGGGCTGGCGATATTCTTTCCCCACATCATCGGCGTGGGATACGAGACCACCTATGCTGCCCTCACCGGCAAGCTGATCTGGCACGAGGCGATGATATTCGCGGTGCTCAAGGTGGTGGCGGTGGCGATCACCATCGGCGGGCGCATGGGGGGCGGCGTGTTCTCGCCCTCGCTGATGGTGGGCGCGCTGACGGGTCTTGCCTTTGGCCATGTCGCCACGGCCATTCTGCCCGACTATTCCGGCACGCTGACGCTCTACGCGCTGGCGGGCATGGGGGCGGTGGCGGCGGCGGTGCTGGGCGCGCCGATCTCGACCACGCTGATCGTGTTCGAACTGACCGGAGACTGGCAGACCGGGCTGGCGGTGATGGTCGCGGTCTCGACCTCGACGGCACTCGGTTCGCGGCTGGTCCGGCGGTCGTTCTTTCTCACGCAACTCATGCGGCGCGGCATCCGGCTTGCCGCCGGACCGCAGGATTACCTGCTGGGGATGTTCCGCGTCACCCGTCTCATGCGCCCGCCCGATCACGACCGCGCGGCAAGCGAGGAACAATGCTGGTCGCTGATCGAGCAGGGGCTCTACCTCGATGCGCGCGCGACGCTCGAGACGGCCATGCCCGCCTTTGACCGCGCCGGCGTGCCCTTTCTGCCGGTGGTTACCCTCTCGGGCGGCGAGGCCCCGCCCGTGCTGCTTGGCGCACTCTTTCATGTCGATGCGCTCAGGGCCTACAACCGTGCGCTGGCGGCGGTGACGAAGGAGGAGCACGGGTAAAGGCAAGGGCAGGGGGCCGACGGCACACCCGGCAGGCAATCGGGCCGAAATCTGGCGGCGGTCATGGACCCGGCCGGTTCGCGTGCCGCGGCTATCGCCGCTCTTCGGCCTTGGCGGCGTTCCAGAGCGCGTCCATCTCTTCGAGATCGCTGTCTTCCGGGCGGCGGCCGGTTTCGGCGAGGCGCGCCTCGATCCACTCGAAACGGCGGGTGAACTTGGCGTTGGCGCGGCGCAGCGCGGCCTCGGGGCAAAGCCGCATGTGCCGGGCGAGATTGGCCATGACAAAGAGCAGGTCGCCGAACTCCTCCTCGATCCTGTCGGGATCGGCAAGATCCGCGGCCTCCTGCAATTCCTCGATTTCCTCGCGTATCTTGGGCAGGACATGCGATGCATCCGGCCAGTCAAACCCCACCCGCGCGGCGCGCTTTTGCAATTTCACCGCGCGGAGCAACGCCGGCAGGCCGAGCGCCACGCCCTCGAGCGTTCCCCGAAGCCCCCCTTGCGCCCGCTCGGCGGCCTTGACCGCCTCCCAGTCGCGGGTCTGTTGCTCGGCGCTCTTGTCGCGGCTTTGCGCGCCAAAGACATGCGGGTGGCGGGCCACCATCTTGTCGGAGATGGCATTGGCCACGTCCTCGATGTCGAAAAGCCCCCTGTCGCGCGCGATCTGCGCGTGAAACACCGCCTGCAACAGCAGATCGCCCAGCTCACCGCGCAACTCGTCCCAGTCGCCGCGCGCGATGGCGTCGGCAACCTCGTAAGCCTCTTCGATGGTATAGGGGGCGATGGTTGCGAAATCCTGCGCGATGTCCCAGGGGCAGCCCCTCTCGGGGTCGCGCAGCCGCGCCATGATCGCGAGGAGCCGCGCCAGCCCGCCCTGCGGATCGTGGATGAGCGCGTCGTCGGTCATGGGTGCCTCCTTGCTCCTTCGGTTGCGGGGCCCCCGGGCGGACAGAGGGGGGCGTGTCCTGCCAGGGCCGTGATTTGCCGCCTCGCCGGTCTTGCCGGCAGGGGGGGGCGCCCGGCGGCATCTGCCCCGCGTCACGCGGGGCGCGTCGGGTCGGCGAACGTCTCCTCGAACTCGCGCCATTCCCCGCTGGACATGCCGGAGGTTTCCTGCGTGACCACCTCGCCCTTGATCAGCCGGCGCACGCAATCCAGAGCCGTGGCCGAGAGCGTCGCGCCGCCCATGCGGTAATCCTCGAAGGCGCGCCAGGTGTGGGGGACCCAGTCGGCGACAATCGCGCAGATCGCATCCGCGTAAACCCTTATCTCGTATTGTGCGTGCTTGTCCGCCCGCAGGCGCAGGAAATGCAAAAGGTTGTGCAGGTCGGTTTTCCAATACCACTGGGTATAGATATTGGCGGGCAGGTTCATGCGCGCCAATTCGCGCGCGAGGCCCTGCCCGCCCTCCTGCCCGATCATCTGCTCGTAATGGTCATAGCAGCGCATCGCGTCCCCGCGCAGGATGTCGAGCACGCGGGCGGCCGCCTCGCCCGAGAGGGGCGCGCCGCGGCCCTGGTTGTTGGTCGTGGATTGCGCGGCAAGCGCGTCGGGCGCGGGGATATAGAACTCGCGGTCGAGGATCGAGTAGCGGGCGGAATATTCGTTGACGTTGGCGGTGCGGTGGCGGATCCATTGCCGCGCCACGAAGACCGGCAGTTTCACATGCAGCTTTATCTCGCACATCTCGAACGGGGTAGAGTGCCAGTGGCGCATGAGATAGCGGATCAGCCCCTCGTCATTTTGCACCGATTTGGTGCCGCGCCCGTAGGAGACGCGCGCCGCCTGGCAGATGGCGGCATCGTCGCCCATGTAGTCGATCACCCGCACGAAGCCGTGATCGAGCACCGGATGCGCGGCGTAGAGATGCGCCTCGATCCCCTCGGCTGTGGCGCGCAGGGTCTGGCGCGGGGTCGCGCGCTGCGCGTCGATTTCGGCCTGTTGGTCCGGGGTCAGCGGCATGGCGGCACCTTTCGGGGCTGGGTCTGAGTCGCGTTCTACTATATCTTGCGGGCAGGCCCGTCGCCAAGCCGATATCGAGTGCGTTCGCGCGCCGCTTTGACCCCTCGACATGCGCGGCGCGGGCGCTATTCTGCGCCGGCAGGATCCCGCTGCGGGATACCGAGACGATATCGACCCTGCACCAAAGGAGAAACGCATGAAAATCCGCTATCTGCATACCATGGTCCGGGTGAAGGATCTCGACGTAACGATGCGGTTCTTTTCCCTGCTGGGGCTCAAGGAGACGCGGCGCTGGGACAACGAGGCGGGCCGCTTCACCCTTGTCTTCATGGCCCCCGAGGGGCAGGAGGAGTGCCCGGTGGAACTGACCTGGAACTGGGACGGGGACGAGGGCTTGCCGTCTGACAGCCGCCATTTCGGCCACCTTGCCTACGAGGTTGAAGACATTTATGAAATGTGCCGCCATTTGCAGGAGAACGGCGTGACCATCAACCGCCCGCCGCGCGACGGGCGCATGGCCTTCGTGCGCAGCCCCGACAATATCTCGGTGGAACTGTTGCAGGCCGGCGAGGCGCTTGCGCCGCAGGAGCCGTGGCTGGGCATGGAGAACGTGGGCCACTGGTGAACGGGGGCCTCAGTAGATATACCGAATCTGGTCGGTCCAGTAACGCTCGACCCGGCGCAGCGCGCGGGTGACCTGATCGAGTCCGTCTGGCCCGAGCACGCCGCGCCCTTCAAGCCCCTCGGCGTGGCGCTCGAAAAGCGCGGCGACCACATCGCGGATGCCGCGCCCCTTTTCGGTCAGGCGCACGCGCACGGCGCGCCGGTCCACCTCGCATCGCTGGTGGTGCATATAGCCCATTTCAACCAGTTTCTTGAGGTTGTAGCTCACGTTGCTGCCCTGATAATAGCCGCGCGATTTCAATTCGCCCGCAGTCACCTCGTTCTCGCCGATGTTGAACAGCAAGAGCGCCTGGACGGCATTGATCTCGATGACACCGACGCGCTCGAACTCGTCCTTGATCACGTCGAGCAGCAGCCGGTGCAGCCGTTCCACCAGCGCGAGCGCCTCAAGATAGCCGGTGATGAAGGCGGCCCGCGAGGGGGGCGCGCCGTGGGGCTTCTGAAAGCTCATCCAAATCTCCCTTGCGATGGGTCCGCGAGAGAGATTGTGACAAAACCGCCAATAATCGGTTAAATTTCACGGCAGATGCCTAAAATCCGCGCTATTTCTCCGCCAGAACGAGCCGCGCGATATCGTCCACCAGGGCGGCAAAGCGGTCGGGCGCGGCCCCCTGGCCTGTCACCCATTGGTAAAGGTCGTGATCGTTCTCGGACAGGAACGCATCGAACAACGCAAGCGCGGGGCCGTCCATCGCGCCGAGCCGCGCCCCGGCGTAGCGGCCGAGAATGATGTCCATCTCCTTGATTCCCCGCCGGTTCGCGCGCATTGTCAGGCGGCGCAGGCGGTGCTCGCGGGGCTCTTTACCCATCGGATTGGCGCCGGGGGCGAAGCGGTGCCCGCTGGTGTCGGTCATTGCGTTTCCTTTCCGGCGATCGTGCTTGATCGCGCTTCGGGCGCACCCTAAGAGATCCGGCAGATGAATTCAAACCGGAGCCGACCATGATCCGCCTCTCCGCGACGCTTGCCCGCGTCAAGCCCTCGCCGACCATCGCCGTTACCACCAAGGCGCAGGAACTCGAGGCGGCGGGCCGCGACGTGATCGGCCTCGGCGCGGGAGAGCCGGATTTTCCCACGCCCGCGCATATCCGCGCGGCGGGGATCCGCGCCATCGAAGAGGGCAAGACCAGATACACCGCCGTCGATGGCATCGCTGAGCTGAAAGCCGCGATCTGCGCGAAATTCAGCCGCGACAACGGGTTGGCGTATGAACCGGCGCAAGTGAGCGTGGCCTCGGGCGGCAAGCAGATCCTCTATAACGCGCTGATGGCGACGCTCGATCCGGGCGACGAGGTAATCATTCCGGCCCCCTACTGGGTGAGTTATCCCGACATGGTGCTGCTCGCGGGCGGCGAGCCGGTGATCGTCGAGGCGGGGATCGAGACCGCCTTCAAGCTGAGCGCGCAGGCGCTCGAGGCGGCGATTACGCCGAAAACGCGCTGGTTCATCTTCAACTCGCCGTCGAACCCGACCGGGGCGGGATATTCCCGCGCGGAACTCAAGGCGCTCACGGATGTGCTGATGCGCCACCCGCATGTCATGGTGATGAGCGACGACATGTATGAACACCTCGCCTATGACGATTTCACCTTCTGCACCCCCGCCGAGGTCGAGCCGGGACTGTATGACCGCACCCTGACCTGCAACGGGGTGTCCAAGGCCTATTGCATGACCGGCTGGCGGATCGGCTACGCGGCGGGGCCGAAGGACCTGATCGCGGCGATGCGCAAGATCCAGTCGCAGAGCACGTCGAACCCCTGCACCATCAGCCAATGGGCGGCGGTCGAGGCGCTCAACGGCAGCCATGACTTCATCGCCGCGAACAACGCCGCCTTCGTGCGCCGCCGCAACCTGGTGGTGGAACGGCTGGATGCCATCCCCGGCATTGCCTGCCCGCGCCCCGAAGGCGCGTTCTATGTCTATCCCTCCATCGCGGGGCTGATCGGCAAGGTCAGCGCGGGCGGCGCGCGAATCGCGACGGACGAGGATTTCGCCACGGCCCTGCTGGAGGAGACGGGCGTGGCGGTGGTGTTTGGCGCGGCCTTCGGGCTTTCGCCGCATTTCCGCATCAGCTACGCGACCTCGGATGAGGCACTCGACGAGGCCTGCATGCGGATCGGGAGGTTCTGCGCGGGGCTGCTCAAGGACGGCTGACGCCGCCGCCGCGCGCGATCATCTCTGCCGCGCGCGACAGCCCGCCGGATCCGTGCGCAATGCCGAGCGCCACCAGCCCCGCCTCGATGGCGCCGAGCGCGCCGAGGATCATATGCGCGTTGACATGCCCCATATGGCCGATGCGAAAGAACCCGTGCCAGGCCGGATCGCCCGGCTCGGCCATGCCAAGCCCGATGCCGAGGGTCACGCCCGCATTGTCCTGCACCCATTGCCGCAGCGCCGAGCCATGCGGCGCGCCGATCCGAAGCGCGGTGACGGCGTGGCTGCGATGGCTCCGGTCCGCGATGTTCATCTCCAGCGGGCCGGCCGCGCCCCAGGTCTCGCAGGCCGCCCAGATCGCGCGGGCGAGGATCTCGTGGCGGTCCCAGATTGCCTCGATCCCCTCCACCTTGATCAGGTCGAGCGCGGCGCGCAGCCCGTAGAGGTGATGGGTGGGCGCGGTGCCGCCGAAATACTGGTAGAACATTTCCGGCTCGGCGCGATGTGTCCAGTCCCAGTAGCGCGGAACCCGGCCGATGCGCTTGCGCGCCTCCGCTGCCCGGTCCGAGAACCACACAAAGCCGAGGCCGGGGGGCACCATCAGGCCCTTCTGGCTGGCGGCGATGGTGACATCGACGCCCCATGCGTCCATCTCGAACCGGTCGCAGGCCAGCGACGCGATGCAATCGACCATCAAGAGCGCGGGATGGCCTGTTGCATCAAGAACGTCGCGCAGACCATTGATATCGTTGCGAACAGATGTAGATGTATCCACATGCGTGGCCAGCACGGCGCGGATCGCGTGCCCCGTGTCGGCGCGCAGGGCGGCCTCGACGTGGGACAGGTCCATGGCTTCGCGCTTGCCGAAATCGAGCATCTCGACCTCGAGGCCCCGACCATACGCCACATCGGCCCAGCCATGGCCGAAACGGCCCGTGGCAGGCACCAGGACCCGCTCGCCGGGGGCTACGGTGTTGGCAAGGGCGGCTTCCCATGTGCCGTGACCGTTGCAGATATAGATCGCCACGCGGCCCGCCGTGCGCGCCACCGCGCGCAGGTCGGGGATGAGGCCCGCCGTCATCTCGATCAATTCGCCCTCGTAGATATTGGGGGCAGAGCGGTGCATGGCGCGCAGCACCTCCTCGGGTATGACCGAGGGTCCGGGGATGGCAAGATAGGCGCGGCCGCTGGCAAGGCTCATGGGTCGTCTCCGGGCGGGTGATCCGGGCGCGACCTTACGCCGGTTTCCGGTCGCGTCAACGGGCGCGCGCGCGGCTCAGCCGCGAAAGCCGGTGGCGACCACGAATTTCTCGGAGCTGTCGGCGCGCGAGGCGGGCGGCTTGACGTTGGCGACCTTGTCGAAGCGCAGCTTGAGAAGTTTCTGCAACTCGCCCTCGGCCCCGCCGGCGAGCACCTTGGAGACGAACGTGCCGCCCTCTTCGAGCACGTCGAAGGCGAAACAGGCCGCCGCCTCGCACAGCGCGATGATGCGCAAATGGTCGGTCTGCTTGTGCCCCGAGGAAGCGGCGGCCATGTCGGACATGACCACGTCCGCCTTGCCCCCGAGCCACGCCTTCACCGTCTCGTCGGCGTCGTCCGCCATGAAATCGAGCTGGTGGATTTCCGCTCCTGCGACGGGCTCCACCTCTTGCAGGTCGATGCCCAGAACGAAGCCCTGTTTCTTGCCCGGCCCCTGTCCGAGCGCGTTGACGCGCGGCACCGCCACCTGCAACCAGCCGCCCGGCGCGCAGCCCAGATCGACCACCCGAGCGCCGGGCACCAGAAAGCGGAACCTGTCGTCGAGCTCCATGATCTTGTAGGCGGCGCGGCCACGATAGCCCTCGGCCTGCGCGCGCTTGACATAAGGATCGTTCAACTGCCGTTGCAGCCAGCGCGTCGAGGAGGAGCGCCGCCCGCGCGCCGTCTTGACCTTGACCGTCAGATCGCGCAGCCCGCGGCCCGAGGTGTTCTTGCCGTCCGGTCCCCTGGCCATCACGCCTCCTCCTCCTCGCTGAGCACGCCATCGGCGGCCATCTGTGCATAAAGCATCCCCTCGCGCAGGCCGCGATCCGCGACCGAGAGCCGGTCCGTGGGCCAGCAGCGCAACAGCGCCTGAAGGATCGCCGCGCCCGACATGATCAGCGCCTGCCGGTCCTGCCCGATGCGCGGATCGCGCCGTCGCCCGGCTGGGCCGAGCGCGAGGTAGCCCCGGATAACGCGGTCGATCTCGTCGCCGGTCATGGTCATCCCGTCAACCTTGTTGCGGTCATACCGCTTGAGGCCCAGATGGCTGGCCGCCACCGTGGTGACGGTGCCCGAGGTGCCGACGATCTGGAATCCCTTGCGCGACGGCTCGTTCTTGTAGGGGGCAAATTCGGCGAGGTTCTCCTCGAAAAACCAGCTCATGAGCGCAAAGCGCGCGGTGTCGTCCTCGACATCGCGGAATTGCTCGCGCAGCGTGGCAACGCCAAGCGGCACGCTGATCCAGTCCACCACCTTTGCCGCCGATCCCTCGGTCGCCGCATGAAACCCCAGATGCATCCGCATGATGGAGCGGGCGCGCTCCGGTGGCGGAACCTCGTGCAGGTCGATCCAGACAAGCTCGGTCGAGCCGCCGCCGATATCGACCACGAGCAACTGTTCCGTGCCGGGGCTGACCAGCGGCGCGCAGGAGACGACGGCCAGCCGCGCCTCTTCCTCGGGCGCGATGATGTCGAAGCGAAGCCCGGTCTCGCGCTCGACCCGCGCCATGAATTCGCTTCCGTTGACGGCGCGGCGGCAGGCCTCGGTTGCGACCAGCCGCATCCGCGTCACCTGGTGGCGGCGCAATTTCTGATGGCAGACCCGAAGCGCCTGCATCGTGCGGTAGATGGCGGCACGCGACAGGCGGCCGGACCGCTCCAGCCCGGCGCCAAGCTGAACCGATTTCGAGAAACTGTCCACCACATGAAACTGACTGCCCTCGGGACGGGCAATCAACATGCGGCAGCTATTGGTTCCAAGATCGAGCGCCGCGTAAAGCGACCGTCGATCCGGGAGGCTCGGCGCGGGGCTCTCGACCGGCTTCGGGATAGCGCCCGCACCATTCGGACGCTTGGGCGTCATGACGTCACGCCCTCCATTACAAGTTGCGACAAACGTAGAGCCACAAGCCCCGCCGCGCAAGGGCCGAGCGCGCGCCTCAGCCGGGTTTGGCGGCCGGCTCGCGGCGGCGCCCGGTTCGGGGCCGGAAATGGGGGTCGATCGGGTCTTGCACGGCGTCCCTTCGTCCGGCGGTGTCGTGTTGCCGGCTCAGAAGGACGCTTTGCGCCCCGTTGGCAAGGGCAGGCGGATTTCCGGCAGGAGCCGCGACCAGCGCGGGGCGGTGCGCTCGGGCAGGGCGGCGCGAAGCCGCGCCAGCGACAGGCGGCCCGGGTCTCGCAGAAGGGCCGCGTAGAAATCGAGCGCGCCCGGCCTTGTATAGGGCGACCAGTGGCAGACACGCGCGGCGGGGGGCGCGATGGCGAATCCCGCGCACGCCAACACGTCGAGCGTGTCGGGATCGTCGAGTTGCAGGGTAAGGACATTCGCCCCGATAGGCAGCCCGAGGCCAAGGCTGCGGTCGCCGCGCGCGGGCGGTGCGACGAGACATTCGAGCAGAAAATCGTACAGGTCGTTCTCGCGCGTGGTGACGTTGATGATTTCGGCCGCGCGCCCGGCGGGTGTGGCCAGCGCGCGCGCGGCGTGGTGGCCAAACTCGGCCCCCGCCAGCAGGATCACGCGGTCGAGCGCGCCCGCCTCCAGACGGGCGAACGCCGAGAGCACCACGCGCGCGCCGAAGGAATGGGCGATGGCGTGGATCGGGCGCCCGGGCGCGGCCGCGCGCAAGGCGTCGATCGTGGCGGCAAGGGCCGCGCCCGCGCGGGCGGCCTCTCGATATGCCCGCCAGAGCGAGCCGCGCGCGTTCCAGCCAAAGCCCACGGCAAGACCTTCGTCGGGGCGCGTGCCGTCAAAGCCAAGGCCGCGCGGCCAGGAGACCACCTTGTAGCAGTCGCGCTCGGGAGTGAGCGAAAAGATATGGCGATGGGGACATTCGCGGGCATGGCCGGGGGCGTATTTGAACCCGTGCACCATGACTATGACCGGCCCGGACCCGGTGCCGGGCAATTCTGCGGGCAGATCGTCCCCGGCAGTCATGTGAATGAGCGACATGTCCCGGCCCCTACAGCATCTTGTGGCAAGGGATTAGGCGCGCCATATGTCGGTGCCGCGACGATCGGGTTAAACTACGGTGACAGAGTTGACGTAGCCCCGGCCTGCGGCTAAAGCGCAACATGTGGCGATTTGTTACCGGATTGCGGGCCACGTTAAACATCCCGCTAAAGAGGTCAGGATGAAAGCCCCCTTTCGCTTGACCGCGACGGGGGCTTTTTCAGTTGGGCCGCGCGCCCGGAGGACGGACATGAAAACACGCACGAAACTGGTCCATGGCGGCACCCGGCGCAGCCAGTATAACGAGGTGAGCGAGGCGATTTTCCTCACCCAGGGCTTTGTCTATGACAGCGCCGAGGCGGCGGAGGCGCGGTTCATCGAGGCCGGGCGGGAAGAGTTCGTCTATGCCCGCTACGGCAACCCGACCGTCGCCATGTTCGAGGACCGCATCGCGGCGCTGGAAGGGGCCGAGGATGCCTTTGCCACGGCAAGCGGCATGGCGGCGGTGTCGGGCGCGCTGACCTCGATGCTGCGCGCGGGCGATCATGTCGTGTCGGCGCGGGCGCTGTTCGGTTCGTGCCTCTATGTGCTGGAGGAGGTGCTCACGCGATTCGGGGTCGAGGTGACATTTGTGGATGGCACCGATCTCGATCAGTGGCGCGCGGCGATCCGGGCCGAGACCAAGGCGGTATTCTTCGAGGCCGTCGCCAACCCGACGCTGGAAGTGGTGGACATCGCCGCTGTGGCGGCGCTGGCCCATGCGGCGGGCGCGCTGGTGATGGTGGACAATGTCTTTGCCACGCCGGTCTATTCGGAGGCCATCGCGCAGGGGGCCGATGTGGTGATCTATTCGGCCACCAAGCATATCGACGGGCAGGGGCGGTGCCTTGGCGGGGTGGTTCTGGGCAGCCGCGAGTTCATCCGCAAGACCCTTGAGCCCTACATGAAGCATACCGGCGGCGCGCTCTCGCCGTTCAACGCCTGGGTGATGCTCAAGGGACTGGAGACGATCGACCTGCGGGTGCGCGCGCAATCGACCGGCGCAAAGGCGATCGCCGAGGCGCTTGCGGGCGACGCGCGCGTGAAGGTGATCTATCCGGGACTGGCGGATCATCCGCAGCATGCGCTGGCGATGCGGCAGATGGGGCAGGGGGGCACGGTGCTGTCGCTCGACGTCAAGGGCGGGCAGGCGGCGGCCTTCCGGTTCCTGAATGCCCTGGAGATCGTTATCATTTCCAACAATCTGGGGGATGCGAAATCCATCGTGACGCACCCGGCCACGACCACCCACCAACGTCTGCCGGCCGAACAGAAGGCCGCGCTTGGCATCACGCCGGGGCTGGTGCGGCTCAGCGTGGGGCTGGAGGACGTGGAGGATCTGATCGCCGATCTGCGGCGCGCGCTCGACGCGGCGGGATAGAAAGACCCGCCCGAAATGATCCGGCCTGTCGCATCGAGCGTAAAACTCTGCATGAATGGCAATCACGGGGGAAATGGCCTATGTTTCCCCCGATACGCGCGGACAGGGAAATTTCGGAATGAACATGCATCCCTCTGACATGGTGTCCCTCCCCGACCGGGACGAAGCGAAACAGGCGCTGGCGCGGTTGAGGGCATGGGCGGCCTCGGCCACGCCCGAAGAGGTGGCCGATCTCGACCCGGCCATCGCGCGGCTTCTGCCCGAAGCGGCGCTGTCGAACTATCCCGCCCTGGCGCGCGACTATCCCGAAGGCTTTGAAGCGGACGACGACTATCGCGCGGCACTGCCCGACCTTCAGAACGGCCCGGCCTCGCTCATCCGCGGCACGAGGCAGCAGTTGCAGCACGTCGGGATTTCCAACTTTCGTCTGCCGATCCGGTTTCATACCCCCGACAATGGCGATCTGACGCTTGAGACATCCGTCACCGGCACGGTCAGCCTCGAGGCGGGCCGGAAGGGGATCAACATGTCGCGCATCATGCGCAGCTTTTATCGCCACGCCGAAAAGACCTTCAGCTTCGAGGTGATGGCGGCGGCGCTTGACGATTACCTGACCGATCTCGACAGCGGCGAGGCGCGGCTTCAGATGCGGCTTTCCTACCCGATGAAGCTGCAGTCGCTGCGCTCTGGCCTTGAGGGTTATCAGTATTACGACATCGCGCTGGAGCTGGTGGAACAGGGCGGGGTCAGGCGCAAATTCATGCATCTCGATTACGTCTATTCCTCGACCTGCCCCTGTTCGCTGGAACTGAGCGAGCACGCGCGCGCCACGCGCGGACAGCTTGCCACGCCACATTCGCAGCGTTCGGTGGCGCGCCTCTCGGTCGAGGTGGTGGAGGGCGATTGCCTGTGGTTCGAGGACCTGATCGGCCTTGCCCGCCGCGCCGTTCCGACCGAAACGCAGGTCATGGTCAAGCGCGAGGACGAGCAGGCCTTTGCCGAGCTGAACGCGGCCAACCCGATCTTTGTCGAGGACGCCGCGCGGCTGTTTTGCGAGCAGTTGCTGGCCGATCCGCGCATCGCCGATTTCCGCGTCGTGGCCAGCCACCAGGAGAGCCTGCACAGCCATGACGCGGTCAGCGTGCTGACTGAGGGGGCGACCTTTGCCGCAACCAGCCTCGAGCCGCGGCTGTTCCAGACGCTTGTGCATGGGGCCTGATTGACCGGGCGACAGCGATGCGCCCGGAATTGCGGTCGGGCCTGAGTCGGGCCTGAGGATGTTCGCGCGTGATGCGCGGCGTCGGGGAAACATATCAAAAACTGTCGGAAATGCTTGAAACCGACACGCAAATTTCCGATATTGTCGGCAAGGCCCCGAAGTGGGGCTGCCATTCAACTGGAGGTATCCATGGCAGAGTTCAACACAATCCGGACGGCGACGGGAGTTCGCAGCACCGAGATTGACGCGGGCCTGCGCGCGCACATGAACAAGGTTTACGGCACCATGTCCGTGGGAATGCTCATCACCGCGCTGGCGGCATGGGCGATCGCGGGCCTTGCCGTGACGACCGATCCCACGGCCGCCGCCGCGCAGCTTCCCAATGGCAAGCTGCTGTCGGGGCTTGGCGCGGCGCTGTATCTCTCGCCGCTCAAATGGGTGGTGATGCTGGCGCCGCTTGCGTTCATCTTCCTCGGCTGGGGCGCGCTTTTGCGCCGGGCTTCGGCGGCGGCGGTGCAGCTTGGCTTTTTCGCCTTCGCCGCGCTGATCGGCATCTCGCTCAGCTCGATCTTTCTGGTCTTCACCAGTTTCTCGATCGTGCAGACCTTTCTCGTGACGGCGATTGCCTTTGCGGGCCTCTCGCTCTGGGGCTACACCACGAAAAAGGACATCTCGGGCTGGGGCACCTTTCTCATCATGGGGGTGGTCGGCCTCATCGTGGCGATGATCCTCAACATCTTCCTGCAAAGCCCGGCAATGATGTTTGCGATCTCGGTGATCGGTCTGCTGATTTTCGCGGGGCTGACGGCCTTCTACACGCAGGAGATCAAGAGCACCTATGTCGCCCATGCCGCCCATGGCGATCAGGAATGGCTGGACAAGGCCGCCTATGACGGCGCGCTGAGCCTCTATATCAGCTTTCTCAACATGTTCCAGTTCCTGCTCATGTTCATGGGCCAGCAGGAATAGCCGCCGCTCACGACGTGTCACGAGGGGGCCGGTCTCGGGACCGGCCCTTTTTGTGGCGGATGGTTTTCCGGCGCAGGTTGTTGATCTGCCGGAGGTTCGAGCCGGAAAAGTCTGGCAGCCTGTCCCGAATTGCCTCTGCCCTGCCCCGGAACGCGAAAGGATCGCATGACGGCCATCGTCGAAATCGAAAATCTCGGCAAGACCTACAAGGACGGGCTCACCGCACTGCGCGGCGTCAACCTGACGATTGCCGCGGGCGAGATTCTCGCCCTGCTCGGGCCCAATGGCGCGGGCAAGACCACGCTGATCTCGGCGCTGTGCGGGATCACGACGCCCACGGGCGGACGCGCAAGCATCGGTGGCCACGATATTCTGCGCGACTGGCGCGCGGCGCGCAGGCTCGTCGGGCTCGTCCCGCAGGAGGTCGCGCTCGACCCTTTCGACAGGGTCATCGACGCCGTGCGGTTCACGCGCGGGCTGTTCGGCAAGGGGCGCGACGAGGCCCTGATCGAGCACATCCTGCGGCGGCTCTCGCTGTGGGATAAGCGGCACGCGCGCAGCCGCGAATTGTCGGGCGGCATGAAACGTCGCGTGCTCATCGCCAAGGCGCTCTGCCACGAGCCGAAGGTGCTGTTTCTCGACGAGCCGACGGCGGGCGTCGATGTGGAATTGCGCCGCGACATGTGGGAGGTGGTGCGCGGGCTGAAGGAAAGCGGCGTCACCATCATCCTGACCACCCATTACATCGAGGAGGCCGAGGCGATGGCCGACCGCGTCGCGGTGATCGACGGGGGCGAGATCCTGCTGGTCGAGGACAAGGCCGACCTGATGCGCCGGCTGGGGCGCAAGACCTTGCGCATCGAGCTCGGCGCGCCGGTGGCGGCTGTGCCCGACGCGCTGGCGGATTACGCGCTGGAGCTGACTGCGGGCGGGCACACCCTTCTTTACCATTACCACACGCGCGGCGAGCGCACGGGGATCACCCGGCTCTTGCAGGCGCTGGCGCGCGAGGGGATTTCCCTGCGCGACATCGAGACACGCCAAAGCAGCCTGGAAGAGATTTTCGTGGACCTCCTGCGGGAGGGCGCGAGATGAACCTGCACGCCATCCGGGCCATCTATCTCTATGAGATGAAGCGGTTCTTTCGCACGATATTCGAGAGCCTCCTGTCTCCGGTCATCTCCACCACGCTCTATTTCGTGGTCTTTGGCGCCGCCATCGGGGGACGCATCGAGGAGGTGGAGGGCGTCAGCTATGGCGCCTTCATCGTGCCGGGGCTGATCATGCTGAGCGTGATGACGCAGGCCATTTCCAACGCCTCTTTCGGGATCTACCTGCCGAAATTCATCGGCACGATCTACGAGCTGTTGTCGGCCCCCGTCAACTTTTTTGAAATAGTCCTGGGTTATGTCGGCGCGGCGGCGACGAAATCGCTGCTTATCGGGGGTGTGATCCTGCTCACGGCAGGGCTGTTCGTGGATCTGGACATCCGGCATCCGGCGGTGATGCTGGCATTTCTGGTGATGATCTGCGTCAGCTTTTCGCTGTTCGGTTTCATCATCGGCATCTGGGCCGAGAATTTCCAGCAATTGCAGCTTGTCCCGCTCCTGGTCGTCACGCCGCTGGTGTTTCTGGGCGGGGCGTTCTACTCGGTCTCGATGCTGCCGCCGGCCTGGCAGGTGGTGACGCTGTTCAATCCGGTGGTCTATCTCATCTCGGGGTTCCGCTGGTCCTTTTTCGGGGTGGCGGATGTGCCCGTCGGCTGGAGCCTTCTGGCGATCGGGATTTTCCTGGCGCTTTGCCTCGCCGTGGTGTGGTGGATTTTCCGCACCGGCTATCGGATCAAGGCGTGATGTTTTCAGCATCGCCAGCGGCGAAAGGGACGGTCCGGCCCCGTGCCCCGGCCATGCCGCCTTGTTTGTCGCGCGGGCGCGCTCTACATCGGGGCGCATGAGACATCTCGTTCCCTTCCTCTGGCGCGCGCCGCGTGTGGCCGTCATCCGGCTTGCGGGCGTCATCGGGTCGGGGCCGCGCGCGGGGCTGAGCGACGAGGCGATCGGCCCGGTCATCGAAAAGGCGTTTCGCCGGGGCAAGCCGTCGGCGGTGGCGCTGGAGATCAATTCGCCGGGCGGCTCGCCGGTGCAAAGCTCGCTCATCGCCGCGCGCATCCGGCGGCTGGCAGAGGAAAGGAAGATCCCCGTTCACGCCTTTGTCGAGGACGTGGCGGCCTCGGGGGGCTACTGGCTTGCCGCGGCGGCCGACGATATCCGGGTCGATGCGTCCTCGGTGCTTGGCTCCATCGGGGTGATTTCGGCGGGGTTTGGCGCGGATCTGTTTCTCAAGCGGCACGGGCTGGAGCGGCGCGTCCATACGGCGGGCCGATCCAAGAGCACGCTCGATCCGTTCCTGCCCGAAAAGCCCGAGGACGTGGCGCGGCTCAAGGCGGTTCTCGACGACATCCACTCCGCCTTCATCGCCCATGTCAAGGATCGGCGGGGCGAGCGGCTGTCGGACGATCCGGCGCTTTTCACCGGCGAGTTCTGGCTCGGCGGGCGGGCGATCGCGCTTGGCCTGGCCGATGGCCTGGGCCACCTGGAGCCGCGCCTGAAGGAGCTTTACGGCGACAAGGTGCGCCTTCTCCGTTACGGTCGCAAGCGCGGGCTTCTGTCGCGCCTTGGCGTGCGGATCGTCGAGGATGCGCTCGGCACGCTTGAGGAGCGCGCGCATTACGCGCGGTTCGGTCTATGACATGCTGGTGAAGATCGTTGCCCTCTTCCTCGTCGCCATGGCCGTGCTGGCCATGTTCGGACGCCTCCGGTTTCCGGGACACAAACGGCTGGCAGAGGCAAAATGCAAACGCTGCGGGCGCTACCGGATCGGCAAGGGGCCCTGCGACTGCGAGAAAGGTCCGCCGAGATGATGCCATGGCTGATGGTCGCGCTTGGCCTTGTGATCCTGCTGCTGGCGGGCGATGCGCTGGTGAAGGGCGCGGTCAATGTCGCGCTCCGGGTCGGTATCCCGGCGCTGATCGTGAGCCTGACCATCGTCGCCTTCGGCACCTCGGCCCCTGAAATGCTCGTCTCGGTCAACGCGGTTCTGGTGGGCAAGCCGGCCCTGGGACTTGGCAATGTGGTCGGCTCCAATATCGCCAATGTGCTCCTGGTGCTGGGAATCCCGGCGGTGCTCGCCGTCATGCACACAAGCCGCTGCGATTGTACACGCTCCTATTTTCAGATGCTTGCGGCAAGTGTGCTGTTCATCGCGCTCGCCTTTCGCGGGGTGTTCGACTGGATCGCTGGGCTGGTCCTTCTGGGTGCGCTGGCGCTGATGCTCGGCGATGCCTTGCATCGTTCGATGATCCATCGCCGCGAAATCGCCGCCGCCAAGCTGCTCGATGACCCGGATGAGGTCGAGGGGGCCGACCCCGACATGCCGTGGTGGCAGATCGGCACCTTTCTCGTGCTCGGCCTCGTCGGCCTGCCGCTCGGGGCGGATATCCTGGTGGACAATGCCTCGATTCTCGCCATGCGCTACGGGGTGAGCGAGGCGGTGATCGGGCTGACCCTGGTCGCGGTCGGCACCTCGCTGCCGGAACTGGCGACAACGGTCATGGCCGCCCTGCGCAAACAGGCCGATGTGGCGCTTGGCAATGTGATCGGCTCGAACATGTTCAACCTGCTGGCCATCATCGGGGTGACGGCGCTGGTCGGGCGCGTGCCGGTCAATGCCGAGTTTCTGACCTTCGATCTATGGGTGATGCTGGCCGCCTCGCTGATCCTCATACCCTTCGTGTTCTTCGGGCGCGATATCGGGCGACTCTGGGGGATTGCCTTGACGGCGGCTTATGCAGGCTATGTTCTGACCGTGCTGACATGAGCGGGGGACTGACGTGACGCGGGCATTGGTGACAGGGGGCGGCAACCGGCTGGGGCGCGCGATGGCGGTGGAACTGGCGCGGCGGGGGCATGACGTGGCGGTGCATTACGCCACATCGGCGGAGGACGCCGGGAACGTGGCTGCCGAAGTCCGCAGCCTGGGACGGCAGGCGGTGACGCTCTGCGCCGATCTTCTGGACGAGGCGCAGGTGGTGCCGCTTGTCGCGCGCGCCGCCGAGGCGCTTGGCGGGCCGGTCCTGACGCTGGTCAACAACGCCTCGATTTTCGAGCATGACAACATTGCCACGGCGACCAGGACAAGCTGGGACCGGCATATGGAAAGCAACCTGCGCGCGCCCTTCGTCCTCATGCAGGAAATGGCGCGGCGCGTGCCCCCGCCCGAGACCGATGCCAATGGCGAGCCGCGCGCGCGCGGCCTCGTCGTCAACATGATCGACCAGCGCGTGCGCAAGCCGACGCCGGAATTCATGAGCTACACCATCGCCAAGATGGGCCTCTGGGCGCTGACCCGCACCGGCGCGCAGGCGCTTGCCCCGCGCATCCGCGTCAACGCCATCGGACCCGGCCCGACGCTTCAGGGCCACCGCCAGAGCGCGGCGCATTTCGCGGCACAGCGCCGCGCCACGATTCTCGGGCGCGGCAGCGATGCGGACGAGATCTGCGCCACCCTCACCTATCTGCTGAACGCGCCCGGCGTGACCGGGCAGTTGATCTGCGTGGATGGCGGCCAGCACCTTGGCTGGCAGACGCCCGATGTGCGCGGGGTGGAGTGACGGCACGGTCTGCCCGGAAAAGTTTTGCACTTTTCACTGCCTTGTTACGCAGGCGTTACAAAAACGCTAATGTTTTCAATTCCCTGTCGCGTGTGAATATTTTTTTATATAAATTTCAACGGGTTGAAAAATGCCCAAAAACAGGGCAGATCAACGAAGCCCTCTGGACTCAACGGAAAAATCCAACAACCCGAAATTTGTCTCCAGACTTATCCACAGGAATGGTGGACAGCTTGGCCCTTGTTCTACGGACGGGTTCGTTGCAGCAAAAGACAGGAATCAGACCGTTCGCAAATGACACAGACCGATCAGCCCCCCGCCCGCACCGGGCATGAGGTAATTCGAGATTACCTGCGCACGCTCGACGGATCACCGGGCGTTTACCGGATGCTGGATGCCCAGTCGCGCGTCCTTTATGTCGGCAAGGCGCGCAATCTGCGCGCGCGGGTCTCAAGCTATGCGCGTCCCACCGGCCACACCCCGCGCATCGCCCGGATGATCCATGAGACCGCCTCGATGATGTTTCTGACCACATCGACCGAGACCGAGGCCCTGCTGCTGGAGCAGAACCTCATCAAGCACCTCAAGCCGCGCTACAACGTGCTCTTGCGCGACGACAAGAGCTTTCCCAACATCCTCGTCACCGCGCATGATTTTCCGATGATCAGGAAACATCGCGGCGCGAAACGCGAAAAGGGCAGCTATTACGGCCCCTTTGCCAGTGCCGGCGCGGTCAACCGGACGCTTGCGCAGTTGCAGCGCGTCTTTCAGCTGCGCAACTGTTCGGATGCCATGTTCGAGAGCCGCACACGCCCCTGCCTGCAATACCAGATCAAGCGTTGCACCGCGCCTTGCGTGGGCAAGATCGGCCCCGAGGAATATGCCGCGCAGGTGCGCGACGCCAGGCTCTACCTTTCGGGTCGCTCCACCGGGATTCAGGAAAAACTCGCCGCCGAGATGGCGGCGGCCTCCGAGGCGATGGCGTATGAGCGCGCCGCCGCCCTGCGCGACCGCATCAAGGCGCTGACCCAGGTGCAGACCGCGCAGGGCATCAATCCGCGCACGGTGACGGAGGCCGATATCGTCGCGCTCCATCTCGATCAGGGACAGGCCTGCGTGCAGGTGTTCTTTATCCGCGCGGGGCAGAACTGGGGCAACCGCGATTTCTACCCCCGAGTCGGGGCCGATGTGGACGCCGCCGAGGCGCTGGAGGCATTTCTGGGCCAGTTCTACGACACCAGGGAACCGCCGCGCGCGGTGATCCTCTCGCACGGGATCGAGAATCCCGACCTGATGCAGGCGGCCCTGTCACAGAAACTCGGGCGCAAGGTCACGCTGTCGGTGCCGCAGCGGGGCGAGAAGGCCGAGCTGGTCGAGGCGGCGCGGCGCAATGCCCGCGAGAGCCTCGCGCGCAAGATGTCCGAGACCGCCACCCAGAACAAACTGCTCAAGGGGCTGGCCGAGGCGTTTGACCTGGCCGGGCCCCCGCAGCGGATCGAGGTCTATGACAACAGCCATATTCAAGGCACCAACGCCGTCGGCGCGATGATCGTGGCCGGGCCGGAGGGCTTTTACAAGGCCCACTATCGCAAGTTCAACATCAAGGGCGATGACCTGACCCCCGGCGACGATTTCGCCATGATGAAAGAGGTGCTCTCGCGCCGCTTCAAGCGTCTGCTGAAAGAGGATCCCGACCGCACGCAGGGGCACTGGCCCGATCTGTTGCTGATCGACGGCGGCGCGGGGCAGGTGAGCGCGGTGGCGGAAATCATGCGGGAAATGGGGGTCGAGGATATCCCCATGGTCGGCATCGCCAAGGGCGTGGACCGCGACCACGGCAAGGAAGAGTTTCACCGCATCGGCAAGCCCCCGATGGCGCTGCGCCATAACGATCCGGTGCTCTATTTCATCCAGCGCCTGCGCGACGAGGCGCATCGCTTTGCCATCGGCGCGCACCGCGCCAGGCGCACCAGATCCATCGCCGCCACCCCGCTCGACGAGGTGCCCGGCGTGGGCGCCGCGCGCAAGCGCGCGCTTCTCGCGCATTTCGGCAGTGCCAAGGCGGTCAGCCGCGCGGGTCTCGCCGATCTCAAGGCAGTCGAAGGGGTGTCGGACGCGCTTGCGCAGAAGGTTTACGATTTCTTCCACGAACGGGGCTGAGGCCCCTATTCCTGATTCGTGCGCATCTCGGCGGCGATCTGCGCCGCCCAATCGCCGATGATCGGCAGGAACTCGATCTGGCTCAGCGACCAGACGATGACCGATAAAAACACCGTCGCCCCCAGCACCGTGCCCAGCCCCATCGCCAGCCCGCGCGCAAAATTGAACGCCAGAAGACGCGCCATGTTGTTGTGGATGCGCACGAAACGGTGCGAGTTGAGCCGCGCCAACTCGGTGCGCAACGCGCGTATTTCTTCGGTCAGCACCTCGGTCTGCGGGGTGTTCTCTGCCATCAGAACACGGCCACCACGTCATACATCACTGGCTCGAACCCCTTGCACAGCCCGTTGATATGCCGGTTGCGCGCGCGCATCTCCTCGGTGCGCAGCATCGCCTGAAAATCCTCGCGCGCGCGCCATTGCGAGTAATTGGCGATGCGCGTCTGCGCGTCGTTCACATGCAGGCCCGCCGCGATGAAGCCGGGCTGATTCGAGATCACCTCGCGATAGGCGGCGGTGAGCAGGTCGAGCACGTCCTGGCAGGTGCCGGGCGTGACCTCGAAGGTGGTCAGAACGGTCTGATGGCCGGTGTCCTTGCTGATGCGGGGCATGATGGCGTCCTCCTGCCCCCTTGATAGCACCGGTCTGCGCGGCGGTAAATTCCGTGATTTATTAACCTACGGTTTACCCTTTTTAATCAAGGTTAAGGCGGAGGTAACCATGTCCGCTCGCCTGTGGCTCGCGTTCGTTCTGCTGCCATGGTGCGCCGCCATGGTCGAGGCCGGGGCATGGCCGCGCGAAAAAGGGCAGGTTTTCCTGTCCATTTCCAGCCAGATCGACGCGCGCGACGAAAACGGCATCAACCGCCAGAGTTTCGGCGGCTACGCCGAATACGGCGCGACCGGGCGGCTGACGCTGGGGCTTGATGTCAACGGCGACGCGGTGCGCAGATCCAAGACCATCGCGTTTATCCGCGTCCCGGCCGGTCGCACCGACCGCCCGCTGAAACTGGCCCTCGAACTGGGGGCGGGGCAGGTCGAGAACCGGGCCGCCCTGCGCCCTGCGCTCTCGATCGGCCGGGGCTTTGCCCTCGGCAGGCGTCACGGCTGGCTCAACGCCGATCTGCGCGCCATTCTTTCAGGCGGCACCGGCCTGGAGACCGATCTGACCGCCGGTCTTGCCGCCGCCTCCCGCAGCCTTGCCATGATCCAGCTTCAGGCCGGTGTGCCCGATGAGGGGCGAGACTATCTCCGCCTCGCCCCGTCCGTCGTTTACGAGATCCGCCCCGGCACGCAGATCGAGCTTGGCCTGATCGAGCCGCTTTCGGGCGGCGGCGAGCGGGGCGTGAAGCTCGGCCTCTGGCGCAAGTTCTGAGGGTTCAGCGCGCGTCGTCGATGCGCAACCGCACGATCACCTTGCCCCTGAGCGCCGAAGGCCAGACCACATGCACCTGATCTTTGCCCGGCCCCTGATTGACCTCGCAATAGGGGCTGACATGCTGCACCGTGCCGCCCGCATTGCGCAACGGTCCCTCCGCCACAAGCGATTCGACGGTCTGCGCCCAGGCCCCGAAGGGCAGGCGCGGCGCGGGGCTTATGACCCAGGTCGTGCTTGCCGTCACCGCCTCATGTTCCATCACCAGCGGGCTTTCGGCGTGCACATCCACATTGTGAAAGCTGTTCTCGGCAAAGGTGATGTTGCGCACCCGGTCGTAATCGAGCCCGGCAAAGCTCGTGTCCACCGTCTCGACCCGGTCAAGCGTGCCGATGGCGCGGAACGTGTTTCCGGTGACGGTGAGACCGTCGAGAAAATGCCCCGGCCCGTGCGGCTTGACCGCAAGGAAGGTGAACCACGGCGCCATGTCGCTGGCCAGGAACACGTTGCCCGTCACGCTGAGCGCGCTGAACGAGAATTCGCTGGCGAAATCGGGGGCCGCGTCATGTTCGTTGCCCCATTCGATGAAACAGTTGTCGATGTAGTTGCCGGTGATCGTGCCGCGATTGTTGGTCCGTGTCAGCACGAGGCCCGCGCTGCGCAGCCCGTTCGTCGCCGAATCGCCCTGGAAAACGTGATTGCCTGTGATGAGCGAGCTTGACCCGGCCATGACCGCGAAATGGCGAAAGAACGTCACCCGGTTGTCGCGGATCTTGAGGTCGTTGGCATTGGCGTTGAAGCCGATGCTGGTGCGGTCGCTCACCAGGGATGCGCTTTCGTTCGAGATGAACTGGCAGCGGTCGATCATCATGCCCTGATCGCCCTCGCCATGGCTGGTGATCCCGCGATCCCTGGGCCGGGTGAAAAAACAATCCCGGAAATGGTTGGCCGAGCCCTGCGGCGGCAGAAGCACCGCGCTGCAATTGCCGCCGCACTGGAAATCCACCTCCGAGATGACCATCCGCGAGACATCGGCAAACCCGCTGAAATCGAGCATGTATTTGAACCGCCGGAAGGTATAGACCTGTGTTCCGGCGGCATCGAAGAGCGGCTGGCTCAATGTCAGGCGGCCCGCCGCGATGTTGCGGTCGGTGACATAGACCTCGCGGCCGACGCCATTGCTCTCGACCAGCGAGCCTATGGGGATATTGGCCACGTTCACCACGTTATTGAGCCGCCGGTCGTTGCTCTCGGGCGCATAGGTGGCCTGCGAGGTGACCGTCTCCGTATCCCAGGCAGGCGTCGGAAAGACCGAGAATTGCCCGTTCTGGATCACATGGCGCTGGTTGTAGGTGGTGCGGTTGCCCACGGCGGCCTGCATGTCGATGGGCGCGCGCAGCGCGATCTTGCGCCCCGCCAGATCGAGCGTGACGTGCCCCGCATTGTTCAAAAGCGCCTGATACGCCTTTTTGAACGCCAGTTCGCTGTCGCCGAAAGCGTCGATATAGGCGGGCAGGTCAAAGTTTTTCGTCAACGACAGAATCGCCGCGTCGGGCATTGCCACCGTGCCCTCAAAGCGGATTCGGCTCTGGATCGTGGTGCTTTGCCCCAGGAGATAGGTGCCTGCGGGCACGATGATTTCGCGCCCCCCCGCCGCCGTGTCGGCCGCCTCGAAGGCTGCGTGATCGTCCGTCACCCCGTCGCCGATGGCGCCATAGTCACGCACATCCACCGTGGCGATGATGTCGCGCAGAAAGAACCGGCTCACATCCTCGATCTCGATATCGTCGATCCGCACCACGCCGCCCGACGGCCCCGTGAGATCGAGCCCGAAATGGCCGAACACCGCCTGCGGCCCCCAGACCATGTCCACCCCGCCGCGCTGTCCGGTGCCGACGATGGCCGTCACCTCGACCACCTCGCCGTAGGTGGTCAGCGTCACCTGCGGCCCGCTCACGGTCACGCCGGGCAGCGCCACGCCCCCCGCGCCGCCGGCAAAGGCGGCGATGCGCACATTGGGCAGGTTGCCCGCCACCGCCTTGATCCGCGCGCGGATCTGCAAGTAGCAGCCCGGAAGGATCGGCGTCTCGCCCATGTAGCGCAGGCGCTGCACCGAAGCGATCTTCTGCAATTCGAGCGCGCCGCCGAAATCCTGATCGGCGGGGACGAAGGCGGCATTGGGGGCGTTCTCGTAAGTATCCGAGCCGGGGCGCCCGTCGCCGCTCGACCATTGATCGAGCCCCGCCGCAAAGGGCTGGGGCATGAAGGTTATGCCTTGGGTGATTGCCTTGTTCATGGGATCCCTTTCCATCTGCCGCATGGGCCGCGTGCCGGGAAAGGGAGCTATCAACGCAGGATTAACGGGGTCTCAGGCCACCGTCACGGTGCCCCCCGCGCCCGAAGGATATCGACACGCCCTCTCGCGGCTTGGCGCGCCCCTCTTTTTGTTCTATATATGTTCCTATGGCTGTCCCGCGTCCCCCCTCTGCCCTTGTCGCCGCCCGCCTGCCCGAGGCAGGGCCGGGCGCGCGCATCGCCGTGGCCGGGCTCGTGCTGGTGCGCCAGCGCCCCGGCACCGCAAAAGGGGTGGTGTTCCTCACCCTCGAGGACGAAACCGGGGTGGTCAATGTCGTGGTCTGGCGCAAGGTGTTCGAGCGATTCCGCCGCGCGGTCATCGCGGCACGGCTGCTGCGCGTGACAGGCCGGGTGGAGCGACAGGCAGGCGTGACCCATATCGTGGCCGACGAGATCGAGGATATCTCGCACCTGCTCGACCGGCTGGCCGATCCTGCCCTCTCTCGCGCGATCAGCGTGCCGCCAGGCCGCGCGGAAGCGCCTGGCGGTCAAGGGCCACGGCCTTGACCAGCGCCACCACGTCCTGACCTTCGGCCAGCCCCAGGTCGCGCAGTGCGGCGCGGGTGAGGCGCGCGCGCAGATGCTGCCCCGCCACCTCGAGCAGCACCTCGGCAAAGGCGCTGTTCGCTTCCTCGGACAGGCGCAGCACGCGCGCGGGCAACTGGTTGCGGATGCTTATGCCCTCGATCCGGCCACGCGCCAGCGACACGTCGCGCGCCCGGATCCGAAGCCGCAAATCGACCCCCTCGGGCAAGGCGACCGCAGGCACCTCGAGCACCGCCCCGCCCAGATCGACGCGGCTCAGGCACATGGCGGGATCGGTCCCGGCCAGGCGTCCGCGCAGCACAGCCCCCGCCTCGAACCGGCCCTGCACATCCGCCAGATCGAGCCGCTCCAGAACCTCCGGGACGCGCCCCGCCGCCACCACCCGCCCCCCGGCCAACGCCACGATCCGCTCGCAAAGCTGCGTCACCTCCTCAAGCGCATGGGTGACATAGAGGATGGGCAGGCCAAAGGCGCTCTGGAGGCGGGCGATATAGGGCAGGATCTCGCCCTTGCGGCGCGTATCGAGCGCGGCCAGCGGTTCGTCCNNNGCGCCCGATCGCCACCCGCTGCCGCTCTCCCCCGGAAAGCTGCGTTGCCCGACGACCAAAGAGCGGCGCAAGGTCAAGCACCTCCACCACATCGTCGAAACTGTAGGCGAACGGCCCCCCGGGCGCGCGCCGCTCGGCGTAGTCGAGATTGCCCCGCACCGTCAGGTGCGAGAAAAGACGCGCATCCTGAAACACATAGCCCACCCCGCGCCGATGCGGCGCAACCTGCCGCCGCCCCTCCATCCAGACCTGGGACCCGAAGGCCACGCGCCCCGTCGCCCGCCGCTCGAACCCCGCGATGACGCGCAGCAGCGTGGACTTGCCGCACCCCGACGGCCCGAACACTGCCGTGATCCCCGCGCCTTTGAAATCCTGCGCGACAGTGAGCGAGAATTCGGGGAACGCCACCCTGATATCGACCGAAAGCGCCGTCATCCCACATGCACCGGAAAGCGGCGGTTGAAACTGTAAACGGCCAGCAGCACCGTGAAGGAAAACACCAGCAGGATCGCGGCCAGCATATGTGCGGCATCGTAATTGATTGTCTCCACCTGCTCGTAGATCTGGATCGAGACCACCTTGGTGCGCCCCGGTATATTCCCGCCCACCATCAGCACCACGCCGAACTCGCCGATGGTATGGGCAAATGTGAGCACGATCGCCGTGAGATAGCCACGCAGAGCCATCGGGCTGGCCACGCTGAAAAACGCGTCCCACGGCCCCGCCCGCAGGCTTGCCGCCGCCTCGAGCGGTGCGCGCCCCACCGACTCGAACGCCGCTTGCAGCGGCTGGACCATGAACGGCAGCGAATAGAGCATCGAGGCCAGCACCAGCCCGGCGAACGAAAACGTGAGCGTCGATCCCGTGACCGAGAGCCACAAGCCCCCCAGCGCGGAATTGGGGCTGAGAAACACCAGCAGGTAGAACCCCAGCA
>DIUD01000022.1:0-7097 GCA_002428225.1 Roseovarius sp. UBA6167
CGCGGGCAGCCGCATCCAGGCGCCATCGGCCCAAAGGGCAATATCGCCCGACCATCCGGCCCAAAGGCCAGTCGCCCCGGCTGCCACCAGATAGGCCGTGCCCTCGGTCGGGTTTGCGGGTGGAGCACTGCGGCTGCGATCCTCGACGGTCAGGTTCACAAGCCCGTCGAGCCGGCGCAGCGCTTCGTTATGGGTGACGTGCTTTTGCGCCTGAGCAGCCTGAATATACGGCAATAGAAGCCGGGGACTCGTGTCGGCCATGGTGTAGGGTTCCTTCAGAAACTGAGTGTGACGGTCCGCGGCGCCCCGCGTCCCAGAAGGGCGGAGAGCTGGAAGAGCCGGATCGTGAGGCTGTCGCCGGGGCCCAAGAGCGCACCGTGATCGGTGATCTGATGCGCCGCGCTGTAGAGGGCCTGCGGCTGGTTTGCGGTCAGCACGCGGACCGTGCTGCTGCCGTCCGGCCCCATGATTTCGACCTCATAAGCCTCGCTGGCCTCCGACATCGGCACCTCGACCGCTTCCCAGCTGTCGGCAACCAGCGCGCGGTCGGCGCGGATCCAGCGCAGGGTCAGATCGCCGGGGATCCGGCCGCGCAGACCGGGCTCTTCCACCTGCGCCACGCCAAAGGGCCGAAGCCCCGCGCCCTTGGGCGTGAATTCCGCAGCGGCAAAGCTCGGATCGGTGAAGGGCAGTGCCGCGGGCCCCACGCGCCAGAGCCAAGGCAGGCCCAGATCGCCCAGTGCGATGGGCAGCCGCGCGAGCGTGGCATCAAGGAGGACGATCCGCGCCCCGGCAAGCGTCGGGTTGCCCATCGCGTGTTCGGTGCCGCGCTGACCACGCAAGAGACGGGTCAGCCGATAGCGCCCCGGTGCTACCAGTTCCGCCGTTCCCGCCTGGATGATCTCCCAAAGCCCCGATCCGGTCTCGAGCGCCAGGGCATTGGCCCCACCAAAGAGTGCAAGGTCGGTGACGCTTTCCAGCGTGCCACTGGCCAGTTCCAGCACGAGCGCGTTCGCGTGATCGAAGCGCGCAACCGGTCCTGCGCCCAAGTCCTCCCCCAATATCCCCATCCGCGCCCGCGCGCCCAGTGTCTGGATCAGGCTGAAGCCGTCGTTGCTGGCGCTGCGCCAGACCGCGAGTGTCCCGGGCCAAGGCCGCGCATCGGCGGCGATCAGGGGCTGGTGGTCGATCTCGGTCTCGCTCAACTGCGGCAAATCGAGGAAAGCGATCTCGGGCGACCCGAACACAAGAGGGCGGGCCAAGGCGGCAGGACGCGCCGCGCCAGGCGGCAGATCGTGCAAGGTGCGATCCTGGACCAGCGCCTCGATTCCACGGGCGGTGCTGTCGGCGAGCGACAGGATCCGCAGATCGATCTCCCGCCCATCATGAGAGAGCCGCAGGACATCGCCCGAGTCCAGCGCCAGCCGGGAGGGTGGCAGCCGGAAAGCGGCACTCTCGCGCCCGGTCCAAGCTTCCATCAGCGCGCGGCGGCAACGCCGCTCTGCCTCCTCCGGCGGTACGGCCATCGGGAAGGCCTCGGCTGTGATGCGCGCGGCCGTCACCGTGACGCGGCGGGCTTCAACCAGGGCGCTGTCATAATCCTCGTCTGCGCGCGCGATCTGCCATTTGAGCGCGAAGGGCAGTTCGGTCTCCTGCGCCCGGGTGAGCTCAAAAACCTCCACACCGCCGCTTGCACCGATCACCATGTCCTCGGCTGAAATCACAGCAGCCGGCGCACGCCCGCGCATCAAAAACCGGATGCGGCCTTCGCTTTCCACGGCATCGAAGCCGAAATGCCGCGCCAGCACCGTGATCGAGGTGCGGGGGCTTTCGAGGGCGGTGATGACATGGCCCTCGACCGCGCCCCAGAGGCCCGAGACGTCGATCTGCTCTTCGGGCAGTCCCGCGCGGCGACAGAGCGAGCGCACGAGTGCCGCGAGGGATACCGACCCCAGCCGCCCGCTGAGAGTGTGACCTGTGCGCCAGGTCCCCGCATCGGACCAAAGGTCAGAAGCCTCCGGATAGGCCGGATAGGGCCGCGCGTCCCAGAAGGCGGCGGCGCTGTTTGCGAGATCCATCATCGGCGCGCCGGTGAGCGGCGAGCTGGGGTTTGCACCTGGGGCAGACCAATGCCCCAGGATCGCCTCGATCACACTGCGCTGGCTGGCATCATCCCGCCATCCGCGCGAAAACCACGGCAGGCGCGCGTCCGCGGCCAGAGGTGCCCGCAGCGCATTGGGTTCATTCGCCGCACGATCGACGGCTGGGGCGCCGAGGGCGGTGAACCGGATGGGCTTGGAGCGCGGGAGCCAGGCCGTCGGCGTTTGCGCCACGCCCCCGACACGCGGGACATGCGCGTTGCTCCACCAGCCGACAATATCCTTGGGCCGATAGAGCCAGGCATCAGCCGCAACGCCCCAGGCCAAATCCACCACGGGCGTCCGTCGCTGTGATGCGCGGTCGGCATCAGACAGGTAGCGCCAGTCGTAGCCTTCACCGCCTGCAACATTGGCCGCGAGGTAGCTGCGGTCCTGCGGCGCGGGCCATTGGGCCGCATCAAGATGGTC
Source organism: Roseovarius sp. UBA6167 (assembly GCA_002428225.1). Classification (GTDB taxonomy): domain Bacteria; phylum Pseudomonadota; class Alphaproteobacteria; order Rhodobacterales; family Rhodobacteraceae; genus Roseovarius. The sequence goes on from DIUD01000022.1 coordinate 2,568, forward strand.
GTCGCCATCGCGCCAGTCGGCGAGCGGCCAGTAGGCCTCCACCCCGATGAAATCGATAGCGGCATCGGCCCAGAGCGTGTCGAGCGGAAACCGCACCTCGCCCGGCGCCGGATGATGGCTGTGCCACGTCTCGGGGCTAGCGCCAAAGCCGATCTTCGTCGACGGACCAAGGATCTGTCGCACGGCCGCCGCCAAGCTGATCCATTGCGCAGTGGCCGGATAGCTGCCTGGCCCCGATCTCAGGGTGACCAGTCCATCCAGCCGCGGCCCCAGCAGGAAACTGTCGACCCCGCCTGCGCGCGCCGCGATATGAGCGTAATGCAGCACAAGGCGGCGCAGGCCCCGATCGCTGGCAGGCCCATTCCAGCGCACGGTCTCGCCGGACACCGCGAATTGCGCGGGCGTCGCCGCGCCGAAGAAGCTGACGATCTCGCTGGTCATCACCGCGGTCAGGTCCGGGCTTCCCGGCAGCCCCGGCGCTAGGCTCGCAGTGATCCGGGTCGCGGCGGCATAGGCTGGCTGCGGCGCCGCGCCGGTCCAGGGATCGATGCGCGTGTTGCTGGCTGGAATGTCCAGGCTCAGCACCGGGGCCAGTGTCACCCGGAGGCCACGCGCCTTGATCTCGCGGATGGCGGCGATCACGGTTTGATCCGAGGGCGTCCCCCGAAATCCCATTCCGTTTGCTCCGCGCGACAGAAGATGCGCGCTGCTGCGCGTCTCGCCATTCACGCCCCAGGTCAGCGGCGTGGTGCTGCCTGTGCGGGTCTCGACGCCGGGGCGGATCTGGCACGTGTTGGCGCGCAGGTCATCTCCGAACCAGGCAACGGGCAGTGTGACAGCTTCGAGCCCGGGGCACGCCGCCTGCAGTCGATCCAGCGCCACGGTGAAATCCGCCGCGCCGGCGTCAAGGCTGGCATTCACCGCAGAAGTCGTGCCGCCACTTTGGGTGGTCACGATCCCGGTCGCGAGCCCGAATTCTCCCATGCCGTCGCCCAGCACCATGGCGCGGATCAGGCCTTCGGCGCTGTCCGGATCCGCGATCGGGCGGAATACTTCGAAGGAGAGCTGCGGCAGGCGGTTGCCATAGCTCTCCAGCGGCAGATCCTCGAAGATCACGTAAGCCGTACCACGATAGGCCGGTGTGTTGGCGGCACCCATCTTCGCCGCGATGAACGGATCACGCCCCTGGCTCTCATCGCCCGGATACCAGCGCCAGGTGACACCGGTCATGTCCATGGGCTTGCCGTCGGCCCAGATGCGGCCGATGCCGGTGATCGCGCCTTCGGTTAGCGCGACTGCAAAGGATGCGAAATACAGATACTCGGTCGTCGTGACCTTGGACCCACCGCCACCCTTGCCGCCGACGCGCTGGGTTGTGGTGCGCACCTCCTCGCGGAAATCGGTGGCCCAGATGATATTGCCACCCACGCGCATGCGGCCAGAGACGCGCGGGATGACAGCGCCTTCGGTCGAGGAGGTCAGGCGCAGGCTGTCGAGCCGCGCGCCTTCTATGCGCTGGCCGGGGGCGAGCGAGGAGATGATCCAGCTGTCGACGACCGAGCCGATCGAGGCGCCGATGAAGCCGCCGATGGCGGCCCCGGTCAGGCCAAGGATGGTGCCGGAAATCAGCGAGCCGCCAAGCGCGGCACCGGCAGCGCCCAGAATGAGGGTGGCCATGAGGGATCGTCTTTCTATGGTGAAGCGGCCAAGGGGCGGAAGTGTCAGGATTCCGACACGCCTCTCAGTCCGATGAATTGCGCATCTGTCGCGCTGACCGCTGCGGTCGTGGGAAGCGGAACACAAAGGCAACGCGCCGCGCCCAGGCAGGTGTCAGCGGTTCTTCGATGACGCCGAGGCGCTCGTAGGCGTGGAGGAACTGGTCCGGCGCTGTCAAAATCCCGACATGCTTGGCAACGGCGCCCGGGCGCATACGGAAAAGGAGGAGATCGCCGGGTTGGCGCGCCTCCACCGTGATGGGCAGCATCAGGCGCGCAGCACCATCGGCGAGAACCTCGCGCTCTCCGGTCTCGCCCCAATCCCTGCTGTAGGGCGGGATCGGAAAGGGCTCCGGCCCATGCAGCTCGCGCCAAATCCCGCGGGCGAGCCCGAGACAGTCGCAGCCGACGCCCTTGAGGCAGGCCTGATCGTGATAGGGCGTGCCGAGCCAGTCGCGGGCCAGTGCGACAACACTTCTGGGTTTTGCGAATCTGCAACCATGATAGCCTTCAACAGATTCGTCTTTATGGAGAGGGCCAATGGTCTCGAGAGCACTTTTTTCTGTGGCAGTCATATCTTCTTGCTTTGCCTTCAGTTCGCAGTCGGTGGCACAGGATGACAGTGCGGTGCCCAGACCAAATGAGCAGTCGCTGCAAGAATGGCCGCGCACAGAAGGCGAAGGTCCAATCATTTATCGTGACATCAATCCTCAGCATCTCTTGGATTTGCCGCAGTCTCAGAAGAGCTTAAGCGACAAGTCAACTTGTGCTACTTGGAACTACAGCGATATCGGCATGCCATGCCTGCGAGCATATGGAAATCGGTCGTCTTGCGTCTGGGCTTCTGGATGGGGATGGGTCTATTTCAACAACTTCAGCACGGTGTGCGCTACCACTCTTTTGACGGTTTGTTATTCGAGTTATGGAAAATGTGGCTAACTTTCACGTGGCGGGCGCTTATAGAACCTCGCCCTCATGGCCGCCGTCCTTGGTGGCATATCGAATGACCGCGTCCTGACCCGGGATATGCGGAAAGCCTCGGAAGTTCACGATGTTGCTGAACTTTGCGCCGCAAGTCTCGGCGCGCTTGTCGCAGCCTGCGGTCACTGTGAAATTGTCCCCGACCGTGATCGCGCGCAGGGGCGCTTCCAGCAACGTCAGAGTGACCAGCCCGCCGGTCCCGTCATGCAGCAGCACCTCCGCCCGCCGTCCGGCATTTGCACCGGTGCTCCAGGTCAGCGTCCCTTGCGCGAACCAGCCGGAGACGAACCCTCCAAGCCCTGCGGCCACAAACGCCCGGTCGCGCAAGCGTTCCGTCACGCTGCCCACCCCGCGAAACGCCACTGCGTTCAGATTGACCTGGCATCGGGCATCGCCCAATTCCGCATCACATCCCGCCTGAAACACCCGGCCCACCGTCTGGCCCAGCACATGGGCGAGGCTCCTGACCTCGGCCACAAAGGCCAGTCGGCCACGACGGATCTGACCGACAGCGCCGCGGCGCATCAGGACACGCTGATCGGGTGAGGCCCAGTTCACGCGCCAGACCTCGACAACGGCATTGTCCCAGCGGCCACCGAGAATATCGGTCTCGGTGATGCGGTCCGAGGACAGCACCCCTTCGGCTTCCTGCGCATCGACGGCGAGATCGGAGCCTGCGCGGAGTTCGGAAGCCGTGAACCCGCTCTCGGGCTCGAAAATCGTGTCGTCGAAGACCAGCGGCAGATCGTGGTCGGTGAAGCCGAAGGCCTCACCATCAGCGCGGGTCAGCCGCCAGCACCAGGCCAGCGTGGTCACGCCGGTGTCGAGATGGGCCTGCAGTCCGGATGGCAGGGTCTTCATCGCGCGACCGCCACTTCCGCCCTTGGCGCTTCGAAATCTCCTCGTGCGACGATCTCGTCCATGACGGCGCTGAGCGCGACAAAAGCCCGCCGCGCCCCGGGGGCCAGATTCGGGATCTCGCGCAACTGCTTGACGAAGGCCTCAGCAGCCGGACCGTCGTCAAAGGTCGTATGCCGCGACGGCAGATCCCGTCCGGCTTCCCGCAGGGCCTTCTCGATGACACGCCCACCGCGACGATGCGCGCCGATGGTCAGATAGGCCGCCCCGAAAATCGCCACCGTGTCGGTCAGCGAGGCTGCGAAATCCGCCGCCACACGACTGGGGTGTGCCTCCACCGGCAGTAGCGCCAGCAGATCCAGCGCCAGCGCATCGGCCCGTCGCACCGCAAGCGGCAGATGCGGATCGAGCGCCAGCTGGATGGTCAGATGCGCCTGCAGCCAGTCGGCCCAGGCCTGCGGCGTGATCGTGCCTGCGATCATCGCGCGCGCCAGCGGGTGGTCCTCGGCTTGGTGGTGCAGATCGCGCGTTGCCTGCCAGAGTGGTCCGAGCATGGTGGTCTCCAAAATGCAAAACGCCCCCGGAGGACCGAGGGCGTGGGTGGTGTGTGTTCGTGGCGGATTGATTGGTCACGCAGCAAACAACCTCTTCAATCCGGCGGCGCAGGCAGTTCTGACCGCGCGCGATCCGCGCCCAGTAGAAGCGGATGCGCCTCTTCTGGCGTGCCGCCGAGGGCGATCAGGCGGTCAAGATAGGGCCGGAACCGCGTGAAGGTCTCGAGGGTCTCCTGACCTGTGCTGAGACTTTCGCCCGCACGGAGCCTGCCGGTGTGGCGGTGGGGGCCGTGCGCGATCCACCAGGTCAGGGTCTCAGCGGTAAAACTCTGGCTGCTCATGCGGGTCTGTCTCCAGTGATGGTCCATGCCGCGCCGTCGAGGCGCAGGGTGGCGGGGGCCAGCAGGTCGGACCAGGTGGTG
>DIUD01000022.1:7107-7871 GCA_002428225.1 Roseovarius sp. UBA6167
GTGCTGCTCTCGAAGAGATAGAGGCCGTCGATCCCGGGTTCTGCCGCACCGGCCACGGCCAGGCTGCGGGGGGAGACCAGAAAGGCGCGCGCCTCGGTGGCCGAGCGCAGCCGCGCGGCTGGACGGTAGAGGGTGTCGTCGTAGACCTTGCCATCGAAGCGGGGGGCGAGGTTGAACGGCCCGCTGGCGTCGGCCACGCGATTGGCCCAGCCGACGAGGAGCCGCGCATAGTTCTCGCGCGAGAAGGCATGGCCTGTGTCGCTATCCATGATGTTGGTCAGTGTGACCCCGGCGATGCGGAGCGGCCAGTCGGAGATGTCCTGATTGAAGGCATGGTTGTTGCCGGCCAACATGCTGGTCATGTCTGCCACGTTGGAGACGTTCCAGGAGCCGATCGGCTGGTTGAACGGATGGGTGCGGATCCCGCTGCCGCCGATGCCGCAGGCGAACATGGCGCGCATGCTGGTGACCCGGCCGACATCCCAGCTGTTGATCGTGGGGGCGCCGCCGTTGTTGAAACTGTGGAACTGGCTCGAGCCTGCGCCGACCGCGCCAAACATGGCCGTCATGTCGGTGACCGATCCGACGTTCCAGGCGCCGATGTCCTGATTGAAGGCGACGCGCGAGGTGTTGGTGAGCACGCTTGCGAACATATAGGCCATGTCGGTGACCGATCCGACATTCCAGGTCCCGATCGGCTGGTTGAAGGGGCAGTTCTGGAACATGCCGCGCATGGTGGTGACGGATCCGGTCTGCCAGTCGGC